>DASYLQ010000177.1:0-6335 GCA_036009485.1 Janthinobacterium sp. | reverse complement strand
CCGGTCAGGACATTGAAGAAGGTGGTCTTGCCCGAGCCGTTCGGTCCCAGCAGCCCGAGGACTTCGCCTTCTCCTATACGCATGTTGAGCTGGTCGAGCGCGGTCAGCCCGCCGAAGCGCATGGTCAGGCCGCTCACGTCGACCATGGTGCCGCGGGTGCTCATCGCGCCGTCTCCCGATTGAAGAATAGCCGGGTCTTGCGCGGCAACAGCCCATCCGGGCGGAACAGCAGGATGGCGATCACCAGCGCCGCATACAGCAAAAACCGGTATTCCTGGATGAACTGCAGTTTCTCCGGCAACATCAGCACAATCACGGCAGCCGGAATCAGCCCGATCGGATTGCCGAGTCCGCCAAGGATGACGATCGATACCATCAGCAAGGAGTCTGCAAACATAAAATTATTGGGCGCCACGAAGCTGGTCATCATCCCGTACACGCTGCCGGCGACGGCGGCAAAGAAATTACCCAGGGTGAAGGCGACGACTTTCCAGCGAGCGATGTGCAGGCCGAAGGTGGCCGCTGCGGTTTCGTCGGTTCGCACCACATCCATGCTCAGGCCGATCCATGAACGCTCCAGCGTCTTGACCAGCACAAAAGTACCGGCGCAAATCACGAGACTGAGCAGCGCATAGGCCGCGTAAAACGAGAATTCGATGCCGAACACGCTAAAGTTTTCATTGAAGTCGTGGCCGAACAGCGACATGCCGGGCACCTGCAAGCCCTGTGGCCCGCCCAGGACATCGTTTACCTCGATAAAGGTCTTGAACAGGATGCCGAAGGCGATGGTGATCAGCGCGGCATAGTGGCCGCGCGTGCGCAGCACCGGCAGGATCAGCACCGAACCGATGGCGGCCGCGGCCAGGCCTGACATCAGGATAATCAACAGGTGCGGCAAGCCGGTATGCGTGGCCAGCACCGCCGTGGCGTAGCTGCCGATGCCGAAAAAGGCGGCGCCGGCGAAATTGGCGATGCCCGCATAGCCGAACTGCAGCGTCAGTCCGAGGCAGGCCGTCGTGTATAGCATGACGGTAGACAGCATCAGCACCGCGAAGTGCGCGTCGTGGAAGGCCGCGATCAGCGCCAGCACCGCGGCCACGGCCCACAGCTGTGCAAGGCCCGGGCGGCTTGCCCCGGCCAGCTCGAGGCGCGCGGTGATGCCGAATTTTTTGCCGGCCATCGCCAGCAGCCCTGCCGCCAGCACCAGCAGCGCAACCGCCAGTTGTGACTCGGCATGCAGGAACAGCCACAGGTAAGCGGTCAGCGCCAGCGCGGCGAAGGCCAGCACGACAGGCGCGCCGCCTCGCTTCAAGATGGTGTTATCGATCATCGTCAGACTCGCTCGCTCGATTTTTCGGCAATCAGGCCGGTGGGTTTCCACGCCATCAGGATAATGACAGCGGTAAATGCGAAGACATCCTTGTACGCGCTCGGAATATCGGGAACCAGGACCGGCAGCATGGCGCTGCCGAACACCTGCAGCCCGGCAAACAGGAAGCCGCCCAGGATCGCGCCGTAGATGTTGCCCAGGCCGCCGAGAATGGCCGAGGAAAAGCCGATCACGCCCAGCAGCAAGCCGACGTTGAAGTTGATCTCGTTGTAATACAGGCCGTTCATGACGCCGGCCAGCGCGGCTATCGCGGAACCCAGCGCAAAGGTGAGCAGCACCACCGCTTCGAAATTAATCCCCATCAGGCGCGCCGTTTCGCCATCCTGGGCCACGGCGCGAATCGCCATGCCGAGGCGGGTGCGGGTAATCAGGAAATGCACTCCGGCAATGATGGCAAGGCCGGCCAGGAGCAGGATCATATTGTCGGCCCGCAGGGCAAAGCCGCCAAGGTCGAGCGACACGGCGGGAAGCAGCGCGGGGAAAGGCTTGGAGTTCGAGCCGTCCGGATAGAACAGGCGTACGCACTCGCGCATGACAGTGCCGAGCATCAGCGTGGCCAGCAGCGTATTGAGCGGCGGGGCGCGATGCAGCGGCAGGATCAGGAACCTGGCGATGAGCGCCCCCAGCAGACCGGTGACGCAGACGGCGCTCAACACCACGGCCAGCAACTGCAGCCAGGGCGAGCCGATGCCGAGCATCGTCACCCCGGCCGCGGCCGCGAGACCGGCAAAGGCGCCCACCATCAGGGTATCGCCATGCGAAAACTTGATGACGTCGAGTACCCCGAAAAACAGCGTGAAGCCGACCGCCACCATCGCATAGATCATGCCCAGCATCAGTCCGTTGAAGACGTATTGTAAGATTACACTCATCGTTTCTTTCCTTGACTACGACTTAGCTGTCGGGCCTACAGCCCGGTGAGCTTCTTCTTACCCTTGCCGTAGCTGCTGTCTTCCCATATCACCCACTTGCCGTCCTCCACCACATACTTGCTTACCAGCGGAATGATGTTCTGGCCATGGCCGTCGAAGGTCACCTTGCCGATCAGGGTATCGACATCCTTGGTGTGGTTCAGCACTTCGTTCACCTTGTTGCGGTTCGGCCCGACCTGCTCGACAGCGTCGATGATCAGGTTGGCCGCGACGAAGGCGAAAGGACCATAGGCTTCCGGCGGCTCGCTGTAATTCTGCAGCGTGTATTTTCCCTTGAAAAACAGGCCGCCCGGCAGCTTCTCCCACGGAGCGCCTTCGAGGAAGGCGAGCGAGCCTTCGCCGAGCTCCTTGCCGGCGCCCTGGATATAGGCATCGGACATGATGCCGGAGGTGCCTTCGAATTGCGCCTTGATGCCGAGCTTGGCCATCTGTGTGCGAATGCGTACACCGAGCGGCGTCAGACCGCCGAAGTAGACGACGTCGGGCTTCAGTTCGCGGATCTTGGTCAGCTCGGTGGTGAAATCCTGCTGGTCGGCCGTGACACCGAAGGTGGCGAGCACGGTGCCGCCGTTCTTGCGCAGGAAATCGGAAAAGTATTTGTTATGGCCTTTGCCGTAGTCGGTCGTATCATGGATGATGGCCCACTTCTTGTAGCCGAGCCCGGTCATAAACTTGGCCGCAACCTCGCTCTGGTTAATCATGGTGCCATTGACGCGGTGGATTTCCTTATAGTCGTTGCCGTAGGTAATCTCCGGCAGCACGGCGCCCCATACCACGGCCGGCATGCCGAAGCGGTGGTAAACACCGACCGTGCCGATCGCCACGGCCGAGCAAAAGTGCGTAATGCCCGCCACAATACTGTTGTCGGCCGCGATCTTGGTGGCCACCTGCACGCCGACGTTGGGGCGGCATTCGTCGTCCTGCATGACGAGCTGGTAGGTGTATTTCGATTTCGGATCGGCATTGCGCAAGCGGACTGCGAGCTCGGCCGAATTGCGCCCGCCCAAGCCGATCGCCGAACTCCCCCCGGTCAGCGGCCCCACGAAGGCGAGCTTCACAATTTCTTTGGCGATTGCCGGTACGGCAAGGCAAGTCATGCCGACGGCGGCGCACAGCACGCCCGTCGCTAGTACGGTGATGGTCTTACGCACATTTGTCCCCTTTAATAAAAAACTTAATGGATCGTCGCATTCAAGCTACTTGAATTCACGTATTGAAGTTGGCCTTATGATTCAAGTTACTTGAATACTACCAAGCAATAAATGCGCCAGCCAGAAATATTGACGTATTCGGTCGACATATTTGGGACGCAGAGGCGCTGGCATGCGCCAGCGGCCTGATGCTGCACAGCAATAGGGAGTCGCCGCACCAAAACAAGGCGCGATCGATGTTACTGGGCTTGCAAGCAGGAAGTCATGCAGCGCACGAGGATGAGTTCGCGGCCAGCCCGCAGCAATGCGGGCTGGCCGCGATGGCCAATCAGTTTTTGCGAAGCCGGCGCTGAAGCCGGCGCATCAGGCAAATCGCTTGACGATCAAGGCGGCATTGCTGCCGCCGAAAGCAAACGAGTTCGACATGACGGCGCCCAGTTGCCGCCCGACGCGGCCCACGCCCGGCACAAAGTCGAGATCGCACTCGGGATCCGGCCTGTCGAGAAATGCGGTCGGCGGGACGGCTTGCTGCAGCAAAGCCTGAACGGCCAGAACGCATTCCAGCGCGCCGGCCGCGCCCATCGTATGGCCATGCACGGCCTTGGTCGAACTGACCATCAGCGCCGCCGCATGCGCGCCGAACACCTGCTTGATCGACTGCGTTTCGGCGAGATCGCCGGCCGGCGTGCCCGCGCCGTGCGCATTGATGTAGGCGATCGCAGTTTCCGGCAAGCCGGCATCGGCTAGCGCCATCTGCATGGCGCGCGCCTGTCCGGCCGGGCTGGGCTTGGTGATATGGGTGGCGTCGTTGCTTGAGCCGTAACCTGCCAGCTCGGCCAGGATCACGGCGCCGCGCGCGCGCGCCGAGCTCAGCGATTCCAGCATCACCGCCGCGCCCGCCTCGCCCAGCACCAGGCCGGTACGGTCTTGTGAGAATGGCTTGCAGGAACGCTCCGGATGGCCGGCGTCGGTGCTGGCCAGCACGCGCATGGCGTCCCAGGCGCCGAGCACGCCCTTGGTCAGCATGGCGTCGGAGCCGCCGGCCAGGATCCGGCTGGCATAGCCGTGACGGATATGCCGGCAGGCTTCCCCGATCGCCTGCGCCGACGAGACGCAGGCACTGCTATAGGTGTTGACGGTACCGCCGAACGACGCTTTCAAGCCAATTTGCGCGGCGGCCGCATTGTTCATGCCTGCAACGACAGAGAAGGGCCGGAGGCGTTTTTTTTCCGCGCCCAACAGATCGTGGTAGCCCGCATCCACGGTCTGCGCCCCGCCCATGCCCGTGCCCCAGAACACGCCGCTGCGCTCGAGATCGGCGCTCCCGGCGGACAGGCCGGCCTGTTCCAGCGCTTCCTTGGCGGCCGCCCACGCCAGCAGCGCAAAGCGGTCGAACTGGGAAGCTTCCGCCTTCCTGATCAGATCAGGCAAGGGAAAGCGGATCTGCGCGGCCAGCCCGCAGCTCAGGTCGCCCCCCAGCGCCGCATCGAGCAAGCCGATGGCCGATCGGCCGGCCAGGGCCGCGCTGAAATTGATGTCGGCGCCCACGCCAAGGGCGGAAATGGCGCCGAGTCCGGTAATAACGACACGTTCCATGGTCAATCCGATTTTTTCTGCCCGACGAAGCGATCGATGGTGTCGACGATGTCCTGGACCACGACCAGCGTCGGGCGTTCGTCGCCCAGGCTGATACCGAATTGGTCCTCCAGATCGAACACCAGTTCGATCAGGGTCAGCGAATCGGCCCCGAGCGATTCCAGCTCGCTATCCGGCTGTATCCGCGCGACGTCGATTTCTAAGCGTTCCGCCATGAGTTTGGCGACTGTGGAAAAAGTACTCATTGAAGCTTTCATTAAAATGGGAAGAATGGGCTTAAGCCGTCCTTTGCAGGCCCGGCTCGCAAAGAACTGCATGGCGGTTAAAAAATTCGAGGATTTCGTTTGCCACCGTCTGCTTTTCGTTATCCAGCGTAATGATGTGATAGCTGTCGTGCAGCAGGATTTTCTTCTTGACCGGGGAGGCGATACGCCGCTCGACCAGGTCGGCGTTGTCGGGCGAGGCCACATCGTCTTCCGCGGCGTGCATGATCAGGGTCGGACAACTGACCTGCGGCAGCGCTTTCTTCACGCGCCGGATCAGCCGGGCGGCCTGGAAAATGCATTCCGCCGACAGGCGCGATGCACCGGCCGCCAAGGTGGTGCTGGTCTTCATTTCCTTCGCAATCCAGGCGCGCAGATTTTGATTCTTGATGCCGAACGGGTAGCGCTCCTTGTACGAATACAGATAGCGCGCAGGCGTGTAATAAGCCAGCGGCAGCAAGAAGCGATATGCAGGGATGTTCCAGCCGTCATAGGCCAGCGTGGTCGAACACAGAGACAAGGCTGCGATCTCATCCGACCGTTCGCTCGCCAGCCGCAAGGCCAGCACCGCACCGATGCACAATCCCGCCACGGACACGCTGTCGTGCTCGCGCTTGAGACGGTCGAAATGGCGCGCCACCTCGACATACCATTGTTCGCTGCGGGCGGTGCGGTACATCCCGGTCTGGCCGGTGCCATAGCCATAGCTGGGGATCAAGGGGATCGAGACGGTGTATCCGGCCCGGTTCAGCTGCTTGCCGATAAACTGCATCTCGTTCGGATTCCCCAGCAGCCCATGCAGAGCCAGGACTGCGTGCGGACCGCCTTTGAGTTCGATGGACTTCATTGTTCAGTTCTCTTATCGTTGCTTGGATCTTGGACCGTGGATCTGCTGCGGCCGGCGGTCGAGCGGCCAACTGGCTTCGAGCGATGAAGGCACCGCCGGGCGGGGCCTGGCGGTGCATGGCGCTTAACAGGCACGAACAGCACCAAGCCCGCGCCG
>DASYLQ010000176.1:0-4881 GCA_036009485.1 Janthinobacterium sp. | reverse complement strand
AGCCACGGCGTGCGGTCGCGCCGCGCCGGATGCTCCTGCATGAAGATGCCGTAGTCGACGCCGACGCCCAGCAACAGCATCAGCGCCAGCACATGGAACAGCTGCAGGTCCTGGCCGGCATATCCCAGCAGCGCCAGGGTGGCGACGCTGGCCAGCGCGGCCGGCGCCAGCACGCGCCAGGTGCGGCGGCGGTAGCGCGGCAGCAGCAGGCAAAACACCACCGCGTAGGCGCCCAGCACGACCCAGCCCATGTATTGCCGGTAGCGCCCCAGCACCGAGGATATCTCCGCCACCTTGTCGACCCACTGCACGCCGTCCAGTCCGGCCGCGGCGGCGCGCAACTGCGGCAGGCCGGCGTAATCGAGGCCGCGCAGGGCGACGATGCTGGCGTAGCCGCCGCCGGTCTGGCCCAGCCACAGATGGCGCCAGGGCTCGCTCGCCGGCATCCGCAGGAAAGCCTCGACGCTCAGCGGCGCGCCGCTCGCCAGCAGCAGCGCGCGCGTGGCCGCCGCCCATTCGGCGCCCTCGCCCGTCTGCGCCGCCAGCGCGTCCAGCGGGCCGCCTTCGGCCAGCAGTTTTTCCTGCAGCAGCGCGCGGCGCCTGGCCTGGGTCCGGGCCGACGGCACCCAGTTCGACAGCGCCTGGTAGCCGGAGATGCGATGCCGGGCGATGAGCGGATCGAGGCGCGCCTTCAGCGCTTCCTCGCGCTGCAGCACCAGCTCGGCCGAGGCGCCGCGCACCAGGTAGAACTGCACCGGCGTCGGCGCGTCCAGCAGTTGGCCGAAATGGCGCTGCTCGGCGACCAGTTGCCTGGGCGGATTTTGCAGCAGGCGGATATCGTCATTGGCGCCGAGGCGGCTCACGCCGGTCAGCGCCAGCGCGGCGAACAGCAGCGCCGCCGCCAGCGTCGGCCAGTTCATCTTCAGCAGCGGCCAGCGCGCCAGCGCGGCGCCGTAGCGCGCCACCAGCGCGCCGCTCCCGAGCGTGGCCGGGCCGACCAGCAGCGGGAACCAGCAGACCACGGTCAGCCAGGCGAACACCAGGCCCAGGGCGGAAAACAGGGCCATCTGGCGCAGGCCCGGGAACGGCGTCAGCGCCAGGCCCATGTAGCCGATCACCGCCGCCAGCAAGGTCAGGCCGAGGCCGGGCAGCAGGCGCTTCAGCAGGGCGTGCGAATCGAGCCCGGGCTCGGCGCCGAGGCGGCTGCACAGGAAATACAGGCCATAGTCCTGGGCCACGCCGGTCAGGCTGGCGCCGAACACCAGCGTCAACAGATGGACCCGGCCGAACAGCAGCCAGCACACCGAAAAGGCGCCCAGGCAGCCGATGGCGATCGACGTCAGGATCAGCACGATCGGCCGCAGCGAATGAAAGCTGAACCACATCAGCAGCACGATGCCGATCAGCGAGCCGATGCCGATGGTCGACACTTCGCCGCTGGCCTGGCCGCCGGCCGCGGCGGCGTGCAGGATCACGCCGGCGCTGATCAATTGCGCCGTCGGCACCGCCGCCAGCGCGGCGGCCCGGGCTTTTTCCAGCAGCGGCATCACGGCCTCCTGCGCCGCGAGCGACAATGCGGGGACCTTCAGCGTCAGCGGCAGCAACACGTATTGCGAACTGTCGCCGGCGACGAACAGATGGCCGTCGCGCGGCCGCACCGGCGTCTCCTGCGCGCGCTCCTCGATCCAGCCGCCGAACAGGCCGAAGGGATCGTCGCGCCAGGAACCCAGTTTCGGCGCGCCGAACGGCGCATACAGCCTGGCCAGCGCGGCCTGCAGCCAGAAGCCGGCCGGCTCTTCGCGCAACTGCGCCTCCTGGCGCGCCGTCAGCAAGATCAGCCGGTGGCGCTGGAACGGCGCCAGCCATTCGCCTTGCGCCGCGCCGTCGACCGGCGTCGCCTGCAGCAGGTCGGGGCGGGTCGCCAGCACCGCGCTGTAGGCGTCGGCGGCGCGCCTGGCGTCTTCCCAGTTGCCGCTGCCGGCCAGTACCACCAGGCGCTGCTGCGCCGCGTCGACCATATGCGTGAACGATTGCTGCAGCAAGGGATCGCGCTCCTGCACCGGCAGCAGCGCCAGGATGTCGGTGTCCGGCGCGACGCGCTGGACCAGCCACAGATAGGCGTTATGCCCCAGCAGCAGGCACACCACGAGTGCCCACAGCAGCGCGGCGCCCTTGCCCTTGCTCACAATGCCGCCGCCTCTTCCGGCGTCATCGCCGCGGCGCCGGCCTGGATGCCGGAAAAGGCGATCTCCGTGCGGTCGCCGCCGGCTTCGCTGATGACGATATGCCTGACGTAGGCGCCGCCATCGAGCGCGATGCCGCCGATGGCCCTGGCCAGCGCCGGCTGGCGCGCCTTCAGCGACACTTGCCAGTTGTCGGCCGCGGCGCTGCCCTCGACCTCGAACAGGCTGCCGAGCTGCGCCAGGTCGCCGGCCAGCAGCGAAAACAGCACGCCGTTTATCATGCGCACGGTCGGTTCGGTCCTGGCGTCCAGGCGCATGGCGACGCGTTCGCCCTGGTAGGTGACGATCTCGTCGCGCGTCAGGCGCAGCGTGGCGGGGAAAGGCTGCAGCGTGCGCCACAGCACGCCCTTGCCGGCGGCGACGCAAAAGCGCCCGCTCGACAGCAACGGCTTTTTCATGCCCGCCAACTGCTTGCTTTGTTCGAAGCGGCCGCAGAGTATCTGCGGCTTGGCCAGCATGGCCTGGATTTTCGCCACCGGCGCGGCGGCCTGGGCCAGCGCGGCGGCGGCCAGCAAGAGGATGCTCAAAAGAAGGCGCTTCATGCCGGCTCCAGCCCGAGCTTTTCAAACAATACCGGCGGCGAGACGAAACACATCGCGCCGCTGCCGATGTCGACCGCGACCTGGATCGTGCTGGCCTTGTTCAGGCGCCGGCCGCTGGCCGCATCGCTGATCAGGTAGTCGATCTTCAGGCGGTTTTCCCATTCGACGATATCGGCGCGCAGCTTCAGGCGCTGGCCGAACGTGGCCGGGGCGACGTAGCGCAGGTGCAGGTCGATCACCGGCCAGGCGTAGCCGGATTCCTTCATCTGCGCGTAGTTGTAGCCGATCTTGTCGAGTAGCGCGCAGCGCACCACTTCCAGGTATTTGACGTAGCGGCCGTGCCAGACGATTTCCATCGGGTCGAGGTCGAAGAACTGCACCTGCATCTCGGCTTCGGCGAACCAGCGGCTGGCTTGCGGATCCTTACGCATACAGCTCCCATGCCTGGGCGCGTATGCGTTCCAGCATCAGGCGCAGGTCCGGCTCCAGGCGCCGGTCTTCCTCGATGACGGCGATGTCGGCGCCCAGCGCCCGCAGCATCGCTTCCAGCGCCGGCTGCGGCGCCAGCCCCGGATTGGCGCGGCAGCGCAGCCAGACGCCCTGGCGCACGCTGATCAGCAGCGCCGCGGCGACCTGCTCGCTCAGTTCCAGCACGCGCAGGCAGTCGCGCGCGGCAATGGTGCCCATGCTGACCTTGTCCTGGTTGTGGCACTCGGTCGAACGCGAAAACACCGACGCCGGCATGGTCAGTTTCAGCGCTTCGGCGGTCCAGGCCGAGGCGCTGATCTGCAGCGCCTTGAGGCCGTGGTTGATGGCCGCGCGCGGTCCCTCGGCGCCGGACAGGTTGGCCGGCAAGCCCTGGTTGTAGCGGCTGTCGACCAGCAGCGCCATCTGGCGGTCCAGCAGGTCGGCCAGGTTGGCGACGGCGTTCTTCATGCTGTCCATGGCGAAGGCGATATGGCCGCCGTAGAAATGCCCGCCGTGCAGCACGCGCTCGCCCTCGGCGTCGATGATCGGGTTGTCGTTGGCACTGTTCAGCTCGTTTTCAATGGAGGAGCGCAACCACGGCAGGGCGTCGGCCAGCACGCCGATCACGTGCGGCGCGCAGCGGATCGAATAGCGGTCCTGCAGGCGCTTGCCGTTGCGTTCCCACTCGTCGGTCGGCAAGTCCTGGCGCAGCCAGCCCGCCACCTGCTGCATGCCCGGATGCGGCTTCACCGAGAACAGCGTGGCGTCGAAATGGTGGGCGTTGCCGTCCAGCGCGAACGAGGCCATGGCCGTGATGCGCGTGCTCAGCCGGGCCAGGTATTCGGCGCGGCCGTAGGCCAGGCAAGCCAGCGCCGTCATCACGGCGGTGCCGTTCATGATGGCCAGGCCCTCCTTCGGGCGCAGGCGCAGCGGCGCGATGCCGGCCTCGCGCAAGGCCTGCGCCGCCGGCACCTGCACGCCGTCGCGCCACACTTCGCGCTCGCCGCACAGCACCGCCGCCAGGTAGGACAGCGGGGTCAGGTCGCCGCTGGCGCCGACCGAGCCTTCGGACGGGATCAGCGGCAGCAGGCCGGCGTCGAGCAGGCGCGCGATCTGTTCCAGCAAGCCGACGCTGACGCCGGAAAAGCCCTTGCACAGCGAGGCCAGGCGCACCGCCATCACGGCGCGCGTCTGGGCCGGGTCGAAATATGCGCCCAGGCCGCAGCCGTGGTAGGTGTACAGGTGGTGCGGCAGTTCGGCCACCAGCCCGGGCGGCACGGTCACCGTGCAGGAATCGCCGTAGCCGGTGGTCACGCCGTAGATGGTGCCGTCCTCGCGCAGCAGGCGGTCGAGGAAGTCGGCGCCGCGCGCGATCGCCGCACGGAACACCGGATCGGCCGACAGCACCGCGCGCGCGTCGCCGCGCGCGATCGCAACGATGTCTTCGATGGTCAGGCGGCCGCGGTCGAACTGGATCGCGCGCGGGGTGGTTTTCAGGTCAGCGGGGTGCATCGTATTTTTCCGGGTCCGGTAAATGCCAAAAATCGTAAAAGTTGAACCATTCGAGCGGCGCGCGCGCGCAGTGGTATTCGAGCCGCGCGGCGTATTCGCCGGCCAGTACGGCCAGC
>DASYLQ010000175.1:0-8131 GCA_036009485.1 Janthinobacterium sp. | reverse complement strand
CCGGCGTGCGCAAGTGGTTAAGCCGGCACTTCGATTAGCCTACAAGCGACTCTTTTCCTGGGCCCGGCTAGTGATATTCGCTGCGTCCATCGCGCCCGGCTGGCGCGCCACTTCGCGGCCCTTCTTGAACAGCGCCAGCGTCGGAATGCTGCGGATCGCATAACGCCCGGCCAGTTCCTGCGCCTCCTCGGTGTTCAGCTTGACGACGCGGAAGGCCGGCTCCAGCTTTTGCGCCGCCTGGCCGTAGAACGGCGCCATCGTGCGGCAGGGACCGCACCAGGGCGCCCAGAAATCGACCAGCACCGGAATGTCGCTGCGCTCGATATGCTTGAGAAAGCGCGCCGCGCTGAGGTCGGCCGGCTGGCCGGTGAACAGCGCCTTCCGGCATTGGCCGCAAACCGGTTCCTGTTGCAGCCTGGCGGCGGGAACCCGGTTCACCGCGTCGCAATGCGGGCAAACGATATGCAGCGATTCGGCTTGGGAGGAAATATCTGTGTCCATCGCGCACTCCTTAAAAATGATGGCCCATTGTATAAGCTTTGGCGAGAACCGGCAGGCGGCCGCGCGCGGCGGCCGCCCGGTAAAGGTGCAGGCCGAGGTGCAGACTGGCCCTGCCGCGCCATTCCGGAGCGGCGCTTCAGACCGGCACCGCGAGCCTGCGCTTCAGGCCAGCATCAGCTCATCGAGCGCGCGGAAGGCCGCCGGCGTGTCGAGGGCGGTGATCGCTTCTTTGTCGGATAGTAATACGCGGTATTTTTCCGACATCGGATAGAACCATTTGTAGTTATCCGTATTGATATAAAAGCCCAGGATCTTCTTGTTATACACCGAAGCCAGGTGGATCACGGCAGTATCAGGCGATATCACCACATCGCATTCCCTGATCAGCGACGCCAGTTCGAATATGTTTTCCGTCTCGAAGGAGAGGAAGACGTTCTCGCGGCTTACCTCGTTGACGATCAACCTGGCAAGCTCCCTGCCGTGAGGCGGGTAAATCACGACGACGGCCGAGTCGCGGTATTTTTCCGACAGTTCGGCGCAAAAGCGGATGGCGTCGTCCTTGTTGATGGTCCGTTCGCTACAACTGCCCTGGTAATTAAAGCAGACCACGCCTTTATACCCGTAGCCGATACGGGCCAGGAAGCTGTGGGTTTTCATCGCATGCGCCTCGACGCCAAACAGCTCATAGTTGTAATTGATTTGTTTCAGGCCGAAATTTTCAAAGGCGGAAAAATAATTTTCCAGAATATGCCGGCTCCTGACGCAATCGACCGTGTAATCGAACATGCCGAGATGCTTGGTGTTGGTCTGGTATTTTTCGATATTGAAGCCGATCAGGTATTTTGCGCCGAGCAGCTTGATGCGCAATAGATAAGCCAGGGAAAATATATTCATGGCGTTGAATATGACGTCGTAGCGCTTGGCCCTGATCTTGCATATCGTCTCGATATCGTTGGCGATGCCCTTTTTATCCCACACGATCACTTCGCCGATATGCGGGTTATGTTTGACGATATCCTTGTTGACGCTGCTGGCCACGACGTCGATGACCAGGTCCGGATAGGTTTTTTTAAGCTCGCGAAACAGCGGCGTGGTGACGATCATGTCGCCGATCTTGTCGTTCCTGATAATCAGTATCCGCTTGATGTTGGCGGCATTGAAACTGATCTTGTTGGCCTTCCCCAGAAAAATTTTACAAATTAATTTCGCAATTTTCTTCATCCGACACTCCGAAATCGTCCAACATTTTCTTTAGCAGCGGGACAGCACGAGACCGTTCATACAGACATTTGCATCTTCAGCAAAATACGTGCCTGTCTCGGCGCAACCCGCCCGCCACCAGGCGCACGCAGAACCGTTGCAACGCGCTGAGTATGTCCGCTATGGCCGGCGGCGCAAACCAACTTTACGTAAATTTAAAGGTGTGAGACGGGGCCGCCGGACGACGCCGCCGGCTGCGGAGGGATGGCAGCTGTAGAAATACCTCAACCTGTACTTGTGTTACATGACGAAACGGCACGCTACACCAAGCTGGGAGCGAATCTCTGCGCGCACCGGCAAATCGCGCCGCAAACGGTTGCCGCCTCGCCGTGACGGCAATCATTTCACGGAATCGCGACCTGATGCAGGCGCCCCAGCCTGGCCAGTTCGCCCGTGTCGACCATTTGCCTGAAAACGCGATCGAAATTGCCGCGCAAGGCGTCGTGGTCTTGGCGGCGGGGAAAGGCCAGATAACCGTTTTGGATATCCAGCACGGGTTTCAGCGGCTTGATGGCGCCGCTCAAATGCAAGACCGGCAACAAGGCTTCGGTATTGCGCAAATTGGTGGCGAGCAAATCGATGCGCCCGCGGCTGAGCATCAGGATGCCGTTCTCCAGCTGCACCGCTTCGGGAATCTTTTGATCGGCGCGAGCCTGGTCGAAGTCCTTGCCGTAGACCCAGGCGCCGACCGCCGCCACGCGCCGCCCCTTCAGCGAAGCATAATTGCCGTCCCAGCCGGTGGTGTCGCCGGCGCGCGCATAGAACACCATCGTATCTTGATAAAAAGGCCGCTCGGAAAACGCGAAATGCCGTTCCCTTTCCTGCGTTTTATATGCGCCGAGCAAGATGTCGGCCTGGCCGTTTTCCACCATCGCCTGCGCCCTGGCCCACGGATACAGCTTGAAGCGCACGGTGTCGCCGGTCTGTCTGGCGATCGCGCGGATGACGTCGACGCCGAGCCCGCCGCACTTGTCCGCGGCGCTGCATTCGAATACATGGCCGAAGACCGTGCCCACCACCAGCAATTCGCGCGCCTGGCATTTCAGCGGCGTGCCCATGCATGAAAAAATCAACGAAATGAAGACAAGGACGCTGGCAAAGCGTTGATGCATGGGCTTGGGCTCCGGCGGTTATGTTAGTGCATTGTAACTTACCCTAAATATATTCATAAACCCTCGAAAAAACTTTGTCGATTATTTACCTAGTTTTAAATACCCGACGAGACCGGCGTGATGTAACCCAGGCCGATGTCGATGTCGATGCCGCCGATCATGCCAGAACCGATCCACCTCACGAGTTGCCAGTTACAACAAACTGCTATTCGTGCTATTCGGTGCGGCCGGCGCTGAGCTCGGCGCCGGCGCGGCTGGCGGCAGCATTGACCGCCGGCATGGCGGCGGCGGTGGCCGTCGCGGGAGCGGCGTCCGCCACCTGCTTGGGCGCCGGCCACACGACGTAGTCGTCGACCGAATACAGGCGACACGGCTGGCCGCTGCTGCCCTGGCAGGCGGCCAGCGCGCGGTTGTCCGTATCTTCGCCATCCTCGGCCCAGCCCCAGGCGCCGCTCGGCGATACGGCGAAGGCGCGCGGCGCCATCTTTTCCAGGAAAGCCCGGTAGGCGGCGCGGCCGCTTTCGCGCAGGAAGGGAATGGCGTCTATATTGTCGATGCTGGCGAAATTTGTCTTGGCCGGCGCCGGCGTCTCGGCGATGAGGTATTTTTCCTCGGTCGGCATGCCGATGCGCTTGAGGAAGCGCTCGGTCTCCGGCAGCCAGACTTTTTCGCCGTCGCGGCTGGCCAGCATCACGTGGGCGTCGCGCCTGAAGGCGCCGTAGGCGACCAGCCTGGCGTGGCCGCCGGCGCGCTCGAAGGCGCGGTAAAAGCGCGCCACCAGGTGCGGATTGAAATAGGAATCGTTGGCGCCATACATCCACAGGCTGGGGACGCGGTTGTGCGCGCCATAATCGGCGTAGGCTTTCACCAGGCTGGCTTGCCAGTCGCAGGCGCCGCCGTCGACGCGCAGGCCGCCGGCGAAATTCATCACGCCGCGCACGCCGGGAATGTCGCGCGCCGCCAGCGCCATCGTCGCCAGGCCGCCGTAGGATTGGCCGGCGACGACGATGCGGTCGGCGTCGACCCAGCTTTGCGCGCGCGCGTAATCGATGGCGTCGGCCACGTCGTCGGCCTGGGCATCGCCGTTCGCCGTCATGTTGCAGCCGTATTCGAGATATTTGCCGGTGGAGTGAGAAAAGCCGCTGCGCATCGGCACCATGACGGCGTAGCCGCGGCGCACGAAGGCCGTCGCCATATAGATGAAACGGTCGCGCTTTTGCAATTGCGGGTCACCGGGCTGCTTGCCGTGGTTAATCACCAGCAGCGGGAACGGACCGGAACCGTTCGGCTTGAACACCGTGGTTTCCAGCGCTACCGTGTGTTCGGGGCCGGCGGGGATCATGATGATTTGCTCGTTCAGGCGCGGATCCAGCGGGTCTTGCTGCTCGGAAGGCGAGGATGGCGTCAGCGCAGCGAACAGCGCAATCGCCATGACGATACGATGAAGGTGGAAACGACGGACCAAGCTGCACTCCAAAGTGAATTAGCTTGCGGCAACGTACCGATTCTAGGCAGGGTCCGGCTTGAAGGCAATGGCAAAACCTTCATCTCAGGCATTATTGTTGCTGGATAACACAATAACAAGATGCGCGGAAAAGACTGCGGGCGCGCGCCGCCATGGCCGGCTGGGGGGCGCGGATGATAAGCTACGCCCCGGCCGCGCCCGGCCCAGAAAGCGGCGCGGTCGACTCCGTATATGCAAGGAAAGACAATATGATCCGCAATGAAGAGACCTTGAACATCCTGCCCGGCAGCCTGGCCCGCTTTGTGCGCGCCCCCAATATGCTCAAGGCGGCGCGCGCATGATGGATAGCGACGCCTTGCTGGCCGGCCTGCCGGCGCGCCTCAGCGACATTCCGCGGCGCTGGGCGCTGAGCGCGCCGGATGCGCCGGCGCTGCACGAACGCGGCCGCAGCTGGACCTATGCCGAGCTGGATGGCGCCATCGCCGGCGCCGCCGCGCTGCTGCGCGAACTGGACGTGCGGCCCGGCGACCGCCTGATGGTGGTCGGCGAAAACTGCGCCGCGCTAGTCGCGCTGACCTTCGCCGCGGCCGCCGCCGACGCCTGGATCGTCCACGTCAACGGGCGCATGTCGGCGCGCGAGATCGACGCCATCCGCGAGCATTGCGGCGCGCGCCGCGCGATCTATACCGTGTCCGGTTGCGCCGATGCGGCGGCGCACGCGATGCGCCACGGTGCCATGGCGCCGGCGCCCGGCCTGCCCGGGGTGCCGGCGCTGCTGGGCGAGCTGGCGATCGGCCCCCTCAACGAGGGCTGCGTGCCCGAACCGGTATATGCGTCGAACCGGGAGCAGGTGGCGGCGCTGGTCTACACCACCGGCACCACCGGCGCAGCGAAAGGCGTGATGCTCACGCACCGCAACCTGCTGTTCGTCGCCGCGGTATCCAGCGCCCTGCGCGGCCTGACGCCGTCGGACCGGGCTTACGGCGTGCTGCCGATCTCCCACGTCTACGGCCTGGCCTCGGTCATGCTCGGCACCCTGAGCGCCGGCGCCTGCCTGTACTTGGCGCCGCGCTTCGCCCCGGACACGCTGCTGAAGGCGCTGGACGAAGACGGCCTGACCATCCTGCAAGGCGTGCCGGCGATGTATGCGCGCCTGCTGGAAAGCATGGGGGGCGCCGGCGCGCGGCTGCCGAACCGCCTGCGCTTCGCCTACGCCGGCGGTTCTCCGCTGGACGCCAGCCTGAAGCGCGAGGTCGAAAAGCTGCTCGGCGTGGCGCTGCACAACGGCTACGGCCTGACCGAAAGCGCGCCGACCATCAGCCAGACCAGGCTGGACGCGCCACGGGCCGACACCTCGGTCGGCCTGGCGATTCCCGGCGTCGAGCTGCGCCTGTGCGGCCGCGACGGCGCCGGGGTCGCGCACGGCGAAGCGGGCCAACTGTGGGTGCGCGGGCCGAACGTGATGAAGGGCTATTACCGCGCGCCAGAACTGAGCGCCGCGGCCCTGAGCGCGGACGGCTGGCTGAACACCGGCGACATCGCCAGGCGCGACGCCGACGGCGCCCTGTTCATCGTCGGCCGCGCGAAGGAGCTGATCATCCGTTCCGGCTTCAATGTGTATCCGCTGGAAGTCGAGACCATCCTCAACGCCCACCCGGCGGTGACGCAATCGGCGGTGGTCGGGCGCGGCGCCGCCGACGGCAACGAGGAGGTGATCGCCTTCGTCGAAATCGCGCCGCGCTGGCGCATCGGGGCGGAAGAGTTGCGGGCTTACCTGGCGCCGCTGCTGGCGCCCTACAAATGCCCGTCCGAGATCGTCATGATGGCGACCCTGCCGGCGGCGGCCACCGGCAAGGTGCTGAAGGGCCAGTTGCGCAAGCTGGCCGAGGAGATGCGGCGCGGTTAGGTTGCGCCTGCGGCCCCCTTTTGCGCCACAGATGCCGAATTGCGTTAGCATGAGCGCCATGCAAACACTCCCCCTACGTCTTTTGCCCGGCCAGGACGTGCGCGCCGCATTGCAGGCCGTCCTGGCCGCGCAGCGCATCGAGGCCGCCTTCGTCCTGCAGGGAATCGGCAGCCTGAGCGTGGCGCAACTGCGCCTGGCCGGCGCCAGCCAGGCCACGGAATGGCGCGGCGACCTGGAGATCCTGACGCTGGCCGGCTCGCTGTCGCCCGACGGCCCGCACCTGCACATGTCGATAGCCGATGCCGGCGGCCGCGTGCGCGGCGGCCACGTCGCGGCAGGCTGCATCGTGCGCACCACGGCCGAAGTGCTGCTGGCCCTCTTGCCCGCACACCGCTTCAGCCGCGAAGCGGATCCCGCTTCGGGCTTCGGCGAACTGGTGGTGCGGCCGCGCACCGCCGCGCAAGGCGAGGCGCCATGAGCGCCGCCCTGGCCGCCGGCGACGCCGCAGTCGACAGCGGCATCGAGGACATGGCCGCTTTCCTGGCGCGCCACGAGCGCGTGCTGTTGCTGAGCGGCGCCGGCATGAGCACGGCGTCGGGGATTCCCGATTACCGCGACCGGGATGGGGTGCGGCGCGGCAAGGCGCCGATACAGGGTCCGGATTTTCGCCGCGACGATGCCGTGCGCCGGCGTTACTGGGCGCGCAGCATGCTCGGTTATCCAGCGCTGGCGCGCGCCGAGCCGAACGCCGGCCACCGCGCCATCGCCGCGCTCCAGGCGCGCGGCCGGCTGGCGGCGCTGATCACGCAAAACGTCGACGGCTTGCACCAGCGCGCCGGCAGCACCGGCGTCACCGAATTGCACGGCAATATACATGCGGTGGCTTGCCTTGCTTGCGGCGCGCGCCATACGCGCAGCGCCATCCAGGCGCTGCTGGCGGAAAGCAATCCCGCGCTGGCCAAGGCCGGCGCGCGCGTCTTGCCCGATGGCGACGCCGACCTGGAACCTGCCTCGCTGGCCGGCTTCCGGGTGCCGCATTGCCTGCATTGCGGCGGCATGCTGCAGCCGGACGTGGTCTTTTTCGGCGACGGCGTACCGCGCGCCTGCACCGAGGATGCCCAGCACAAGGTCGCCGCCGCCGACGCCGTGCTGGTGGTCGGCTCCTCGCTGATGGTGTTTTCGGGCTACCGCCTGTGCAAGCTGGCGGCTGAAGCGGGCAAGCCGGTCGCCGCGATCAACCTGGGCAAGACGCGCGCCGACCATTTGCTGGCGCTGAAGACGGCGACGCCGGCGGAACAGGCGCTGCCGCTGCTGGCCAGGCTGCTGGCACCGGCGTGATATCAGCCATCCGTATGCCGGGCAGGCTGCCCACCCGATTCGTCTTCGGCGCCGCCTGGCTATTGTTTTGGGCGCTGAGATGCGGTCTACGCGCTGGCCGGACAAAGCTATGCGCACCGGCCCTGGCCGCAAACCATGGTGTACGAGTCGGTCAAGGTCTCGCTGCTGCCGGCGGCCGCGCTGGCTCTGCTGCGCCTTACGCTGCGCAGCCGCTTTCCGGATACGCACGCGCTGGTGGACGACTGGTTTACCCATGCCTGCTACTGCGCAGCTGGAGCGCGATCGTGGCGGCCTGCGGCTTCGCCCATCGCCGCCTGGGCTTCGACAGCGCCGCGCGGCGCTACCTGACGCAAGCCGTCTTTCCGTTGTATATACTGCACCAGACACTGATTATCGTCTGCGCCCACGGCATGAAGCCGGCCGGGCTGGCGTCGCCTGTCGAGGCGCTGGTCCTGGCCGTGCCGACCCTGGGCGGCGGCTTCGGCCTGTTCGGGATCATCCGCCGCGTGTCCGTGCTGCGGCCGCTGAAGCGAGCCGGGCGCTGATTAG
>DASYLQ010000174.1:0-3515 GCA_036009485.1 Janthinobacterium sp. | reverse complement strand
CTTGCGTGCGGTGTTGATCACGTTGACGCCGTTGAAGCGCGACGTGCTGGCACCGTGCGAGACGGCGCTGGACTGGCTGGGCTGGCCCTTGCCGTCGAAGAAGGAACCGCCCATGCGCCAGTCGCGCTCGTCGCAGATGGCGACGCAGGAATTCCAGAATTCCTGGGTATTCGACTGGTAGGCGACGTCTTCCAGCTGGGCGCCGATCTTGCCGTTCCTGATTTCATAGAACAGCTGGCCGCCGAACTGGAAGTTGTAGCGCTGCTGGTCGATCGAGAAGGAACCGTCGCCGACGATGTAGATGCCCTTCTTGACGTCCTTGATCAATTCGTCCGGCGTCAGGCGCTTTTTGCCCGGCTGCAGGGAGACGTTCGGCATGCGCTGGAATTGCACGCTGCTCCAGTTGTCGGCGTAGGAGCAGGCGTCCGATTCCTTCTTGCCGATGACGTGGGCCTGGTCGCGCGTGGCCTGGTAGCTGACCAGGATGCCGTCCTTGATCAAGTCCCAGCGCTTGCACTTGACGCCCTCGTCGTCGTAGCCGACGTCGCCCAGCGAGCCGGGGGTAGTCTTGTCGGCGACAATGTTGACCAGCTCGGAGCCGTACTTGAAATTCTTGCTTTGCCATTTGTCCAGCGTGGCGAAGCTGGTGCCGGCGAAATTGGCTTCGTAGCCCATGACGCGATCGAGCTCGGTGGCGTGGCCGATCGATTCATGGATGGTCAGCCACAGGTGTTCGGGGCTGAGCACCAGGTCGTACTTGCCCGGCTCGACCGACTTGGCGGTCAGCTTGGCCCTGGCCTGGCGGCCGGCGGCGCGGGCGTCCTCGATCAAGTCGTAGGACTTGGTGTACAGCGTGGTGACGCCGCCGGCCGCCTTCAGCTTGTCCTCGGCGCGGCCGTCGAGATATTCGTAACCCATGCCGACCGGTGCCGACAAACCCTGGCGCGAACGGAATTTATTGGTCTTTTGGTCGACCGCGGTGGCGAACACCGGCATCCACATGCGGTGCACGTCCTGGTCGATATACGAACCGTCGGTCGAGGCGAAGTATTTTTGCTGGTTGACCTGGAACATCAGCGACTGCATGAAGCTGGCGCCAGCGTCCAGGCCGGCCTTGTTGGCGGCGATCAGCAGCTCGGCCTTTTCCTTGATCGGCACGGCGCGCCAATTCTTCTTGATCGGCGTCGCCCACGACACTTCGCCGGTAGCGCTGACCGGCGCCAGGATCAGCGGCTCGCTCTGCAATTTGCTGTTGGCGCGGGCGATCGTCACCGCCTGCCGCGCCGCATTCGCCACGCCGTCCGCCGACATGTCGTTGGTGGCGGCGAAACCGTAGGCGCCGTTGGCGATGACGCGCACGCCGACGCCGGCCGATTCGGTGTTCGTGATGTTTTCGATGTTCAGGTCGCGCGTGGTGATGAACTGGTTCAGGTAGCGGCCGATGCGCACGTCGCAGTAGCTGGCGCCGGCCTTGGTGGCGGCGTTCAGCGCGGTGTCCGCCAGCGACTTTTTGAATTGCACGGCCATGGGATTGAGCAGCTCCTCGGCCGCGATGGCCCGGCCGAATGCGGGCAAGAGCATGGTGCCCATGGCAAGGCCGCTGATATTCAAAAATGCACGTCGTTCCATAGTATCTCCAGAAAATACTCACGCCGGGAACCGCGGCAAACGCCGCCGGCTCAGGGCAGAAATGGTCAGCGGGGGCTGGCTAAACGTTGTATAAATTATTGAGTGGCTGCAACGTTAGCATCAAAATAAAACTTTGCCTATCAAAAGCTGATGCTTGTTGTAAATATCAATACGATTCCGGTTTGCATAAACATATGTTCACCAAAATCGTGCAACCTCATGGCACTTATTCGGCTTACATGGCACCAAACCGGTGAATCCCTTGTTTTAATTGTTTAGTTCTGCACGATCGGATCCCTGGTCTCAGCATGGTCCTGTTCCGCGGCCGCGCAGGACGATGGCGGCCACCGCCATGTTGCATTTCCTTCCAGTAAAATGCAGTCCCAGCTTTGTCCAAGACAAACTTTGTAGTAACCTTTTGTTTGTGCATTCATTTCCAAATGGAAATGATCGTTTGGACCATGCTGCTTCCTGGAATAAAGAGCGCTAGTTGTGACCACGGAAATCCTCAAGACTGTAGTCCGGCGCCTGGCGGCATCGTGCGCCGGGTGCTTCCTTGTGCTGGCCCTGGCGGGTTGCGGCAGGGAAAGCACCAGCGCCGCCCCGGCTGCGCCGCGCCAGACCACCGTCACCGCACTGCTCTGGGCGCCCGACTGGAGCGAGGAAATGCATGCCGTCGCGGCCGCCTTCAGCCGCGAACATCCGGACATCCGGATCGACTTGCAATTTATGATAGGCAATTCGGTGGAAGAAAACCTGAAGCCGAAAGTGGCCGCCAACCAGTTGCCCGACCTGATCTCGGTGAACCCGAACGCCTATGCCGCCGCCCTGGCCGACCAGGGCATCCTGGCCGACGTCGGCCGCAGCGCCGCCTGGACCAATATGCGGGACTTGCTGAAAAGCGAATGGACCTCGCCGGCAAGGAGGCATTTCGGCGTCGCCGGCGGCATCGCGGCGACGCCTGTCTACTACAACAAAAAGATGTTCAAGCTGGCCGGGATCACCCGCCTGCCAGAGAATTTCGATGAATTCCTGGACACCTGCGCCAGACTGAAAAAGGCCGGCTTCACGCCCCTGGTGCTGGACGGCGCCTTTCCCAACATGCTGGCCAACGGCCCGTTCAGCGCCGGCTTCGCCAACAATATCGCGGCGAACCGGCCGGACTGGCGGCGCGCGATGGCCGCGGGCGAGCTCGACCTGGACACGCCGGCGATGGCCGATATTTTCGCCAGGATCAAGCTGCTGGCCGAACGCGGCTATGTGCAAGAAGGCTATATGAACACCGGCTACGACGACGGCATCCGCCTCTTCACCGAAGGGCATGCGGCGATGGCCTTCGAAGGCAGCTGGGCCGCCGGCCGGCTGATGGGCGGCAAAGGGTTCGAAGCCGGCGTCTTCATTCCGCCGTGGAACGCGGCCGGCAAGCCGGCGGTGCCGGTGATCGGCAGCGAGACCGGCTTTGCCGTCTGCGACACCAAAAACAAGGAGGCGGCGCTGCTGTTCCTCGACTTCATGTTCGGCAAGGGCTTCGGCATCCAGCAAAACAAACGGCAAAATATCCCGCCCATGAAAGACCCGTCCGGGAACATGGTCATCGATCCGCAGATCACCGCCTACGTCCGCGCCGCCGAAGAGGCTTACCCGCTGACGGGCGCGCCGTATTACGCCTTCTTGCCGGCCTCGACGATCGAATTCCTGCATCCGCTGCTGCAGGATGTCTTGTCCGGCAAGGTCATGCCGCGCCAGGCCGCAGCCAGCCTGGATGCGTCGGTGCGTGCGTCGGTGCGCAGGATAGCCGGGGCGAATTAAAACGCAGACCGACACTCACGAAAAACAGGATCCGGCCGCATGCCCAAACTGCTAGAACACCGTACCACGGCCCTGCT
>DASYLQ010000173.1:0-8514 GCA_036009485.1 Janthinobacterium sp. | reverse complement strand
GCCGGACGCCTATAAGGAACGCCTGCTGGCCTTGCGCGACCAGCGCATCACCAAGGAAGGCGTGGTGGTGCTGAAGGCGCAGCAATCGCGCAGCCAGGAACAAAACAAGGAAGAGGCGCTGCGGCGGCTGCAGGAATTGATCGACAGCGTGGTCTTCCTGCCCGCAGTGCGGCGGCCGACCAGGCCGACCCGCAGTTCGCAGCGCAAGCGGCTCGACGGCAAGAGTACGCATGGTCTGCAAAAACAGCTCAGGGCCAAGGTCAGCGGCTAAAGAGCTTATCCCAGCGGCGCTTCGAAGGTCCATTCGAGCGCACCGCTGGACGCGGCGAACACCGGCGCGATGGCCGGGGCGGCGCCGCGCAAGACTGTCTTGATTTCCTTCGCCGTCTTGTCGTGGGCCGGGCCGCCGTCCGGATTGAAGGCCAGCGTGCGCATCAGGATATCGCCATCGATAGTCTCCACCGCGCAGGACGACTGCCCCGCCGCCGCGCGTTTTTGCCGCACCGCCTGCGCCACCTGCTCCAGCATCTGCTCTTCCTGCACCTGCATTTCCTTGACGTTCAGCGAAAGCTTGGCGATCGCCTTCAGGGCCGGCCCGGCGCCCACCGCCATTTTCCGGAACTGCTCCAGCTGCTCCGGCGCCAGCATCACTTCCTGCTTGCGCAGCTTTTTCGCCAGCGCCAGGTAGGCGCCGATGTCGGGCAGGTTGGCGATGCCGTCGATCTCGTTCTGGCGCTTGGCCGCGGCCTGCGCAAATTCGCCGGCCTTGCCTTCCAGGCTGGCGATCTTGCGGTCGAAGCCGGCCATGTCGGGCACCAGCGCGAACAGCAGCATCTCGTTCTGTTTGCGCGGGCCGGCGCGGCCGATGCGGATCTTGCGGCCGGCGATGGCGCAGCCTTCGGCCGCCTCGACCACCACTTCGTCGGCGAAAATTTCGCAATTGCAGGCGGCGCCGATCACCACCCGCGTGCCCGAGACAACGCAGCTTTCGGCGCGCGCCAGGGTCACCGTGCCGCCGCGGGTCTGCAGCACGGCGCCGGAGGCGACGCCGTTGACGCGGATGTCGCCGCCGGCGTTCAGCGCGCCGCCGCCCACCAGATTGCTGCGCAAGAGAATGTCGCCGCCGCGCGAATGGATGTTGCCGAAGACGTCGCCATGGATGGTGATGTCGCTGCCGTCGACGGTGCGGCGCTCCTGCACTTCGCCGAATTCTTCGTAGGCCCCGGTCAGTTGCAGGTTGCCGGTGGTGCGGCCGCTGACGCCGTCGCGGCTGACGATTTTTTCCGTGATCGAGATGCGACCGGTCTTGCCTTCGACGTTGAGGAAGCCATCCTGGGCGGCGACCAGGAATTCGCCGTCGCGCTGGCGCTCGATCAGCGTGCCGGCGCCGGCCAGCGCGGCCAGGTCGATGTCGGCGGGCGGCGCCGGCTGCAGTATCGCGCCGGACAATTCATAGCCGGGCAAGCCGGGCGCGCCGGGCACTTTTTTCAGCAGGCGCAAGTCCTTCCTGATCTGCGGGAAGCGGTTTTGAAAGCTCAACAGGTCGAGGCGGCCGTCGGCCATCACCCGCGGCGCATCGCTGCGGTGGATGTCTTGCGACACCTCGACGATCGCGGCGTCGCGCCCCGGCATCGGTTCCAGCCGCCGCGCCACGACCATGCGCCCGACCTTGCCGGAGGCGATGATCGCCCTGACCAGCGGCGCGTCGATGCCGAAGCGGACGCCCTTGTTCCACAGTTCGGCGACGAATTCGTCGAAGTCCAGGCGCGCCGCCTGCGCCGGCAGACGGCTGCCGTCGGGCAGCTCCTGCGCCTCGATGAAGACGGCCTCGAAATAATATTCGGCGCAGCCATGGTCGATCTTGACCGCCTTGTACAGCTCGCGCCGCAAGGCCTCGAAGGGCCGGATCGTATCGGCGAAGCGCAGCAGCGGACCTTCCCGCACCGGCGCCGGCCGGGTGTTGTAGAGCACCTTGATGAATGCCGGGTAGACCAGGCCGGCGAAGCAGGCGCCCGCCAGGAAGATGTCGTTGACCGCTGCCAGGCAGACCGTGGCCGCCAGGCGCGAGTCGAAAAACACCCCGTCGCGGCGCTGCACCAGGCCGGGCGGCAAGCCGCCCCACTCTGTCATGCGCGGCGCCGCCGCGCTGCCGGCGGACAGGACGGCGGCGGACGATGAAGGCGCCGCGTGAGCATCGTTCGACAAAGGTTTTCTCCACATCAACGCTGCTCGCACGGCGTGCGGCGCTTGTTTTTATAGTGTCGCTGGCAAATGCGCAGGATTAACAGACAACAGTATTGTCTGTTAATAATTAATATTACACGTAAGCGCAGAGAATTGGAAAGTCGCCGGGCCGGTGAGCAAGGGAGCAACGGCGACGCGATAGCGGGCTGGGCTGTAGGTTTGCCGAGCTTCCCTAGCGGCGCGGCGGATTGGCGTAGATGTCTTGCCCGGTTTCGTTGATCTGGCGCCTCAGGTCGCGCCGCTCGTCGGGCGTCATGTGGCTGCGGCGGTAACCGTCGCGGACCTGGTCCTGGTTTTGCTGGACCCGGCGCGGCTCCTCGGCGCGGCCGTCGAAGGAACGCGGATCGGCCTGGCGCTGCTGCTCGCCGGCGCGCGGATCGGCCGGCTTCTGCTGGCGCGCGTCGTAACGCTGGACATCGCGCTGGACTTCGCGCTGCTGCCCCTGCGCCTGCACGCCCTGGCCAAACTGCTCGCCGGAAGCGCCGCCAAAACCGCCGCCCATGCCCGGGCCGCCAGGACCGCCGCCCGGGCCGGCCACGGCGCTGCCCATTGCGCCGCCCAGCAACAGGCAGCATACGCCTATCGAACGCACGGAATATCGGACGCATGCGCCTGGTGCCGTCTGGATTTTTTTGGGCGCGATATTCATTGTGTTCCTCTTCCGCGATACCTTGAAAACATATAAGCTTAAATTGCAATGACGGCCCAAGTGTATGATGCTTTGCACAGGGCGGTAAGACCGATTGGGTAAAGTTTGTAACACTTTGTAATGGGTCGCCGCAGGCGTTTTCCTGCGCGCGTTAAGACGTTACCATAGCGACATACCATCTGACAAATTCGACAGCCTATGACAAGCACACCGACAACAAGTACCGGCGCGAATACAAGCGCGCCCTCCACCTACGGCCACCAGGCCAAGATCATGGTCGTGGATGATGATGTGCGTTTGCGCGATCTGCTGCGGCGCTACCTGACCGAACAGGGCTTCAATGTCTTCACCGCCGAAAGCGCGCCGGCCATGAACAAGCTGTGGCTGCGCGAACGCTACGACTTGCTGGTGCTCGACCTGATGCTGCCCGGCGAGGATGGCTTGTCGATCTGCCGCCGCCTGCGCGGCGCCGGCGACCAGACCCCGATCATCATGCTCACCGCCAAGGGCGAGGACGTCGACCGCATCGTCGGCCTGGAAATGGGCGCCGACGACTACCTGCCGAAACCGTTCAACCCGCGCGAACTGGTGGCGCGCATCGGCGCCGTGCTGCGCCGCAAGGGACCGGACGAGATTCCCGGCGCGCCGTCGGAAACCCCACAATCGTTCGAGTTCGGCCAATTCGTGCTCGACCTGGCCACGCGCACGCTGAAGAAAAACGGCGAAACAGTGCCGCTGACCACCGGCGAATTCTCCGTCCTCAAGGTCTTCGCCCGCCATGCGCGCCAGCCGCTGTCGCGCGAAAAGCTGATGGAACTGGCGCGCGGCCGTGAATACGAAGTCTTCGACCGCAGCCTCGATGTGCAGATTTCCCGCCTGCGCAAGCTGATCGAGCCCGATCCTTCCAGCCCGCTGTACATCCAGACCGTCTGGGGTCTCGGTTATGTCTTCATTCCCGAAGGGCAGCCGCGCTGAGGCAGCGTCGCATGAAATCGCTGTCCTTCAGCAGCCTGGCCTGGATGAAAAGCGGGCTGTTCTGGCGTACCTTTTTCTTGCTCGGCACCCTGACCACGGTCAGCATGGCGGCCTGGTTCGGCATGGTCAACATCATCCAGCGCGAGCCGCAGGCGCAAGCCTTGTCGGCCCAGGTGGTGTCGGTGGTGATCCTGACCCATGCCGCCCTGACCCATTCGGCGCCGGACCTGCGGCGCGAGCTGCAGATCGACCTGTTCAGCAATGAAGGCATCCGCATCCAGGCGGCGCGGCCCGGCGACACCGTCGATCCGCCGGCCGATAACGGCCTGATGCCGCAGATCGAGGCGCTGGTCAAGGCCAAGCTGGGCGAGGACACGCGCTTTTCATCCAAGGTCAACGGCGTCGCCGGCTTCTGGGTCAGCCTGTACATCGACGACGACGAATACTGGCTGATGCTGGAGCGCGAACGCCTGCGCGTGACGCGCATCCAGTGGCTCGGCTGGACCAGCCTGGTGTCGCTGATGTCGCTGCTGGGCGCGGCCCTGATTTCCAGCCTGATCAACCTGCCGCTGGCGCGCCTGACCGCCGCCGCGCGCGCCATCGCCAAGGGCAAGCAGCCGGAACCGCTGCCGGAAAAAGGTCCGATCGAAATCATCGAGGCGAACCGCAGCTTCAACCAGATGGTGGAGGATTTGCAGCAAGTCGAATCGGACCGCGCCGTGATCCTGGCCGGCATTTCGCACGACTTGCGCACGCCGCTGGCGCGCATGCAGCTGGAAGTCGAGATGGCGCGCCTGTCCGACGAGGCGCGCGAAGGGATACAGTCCGACATCGCCCAGATGGATGCGATCATCGGCCAGTTCCTCGACTACGCCAAGCCGACCGAGGCCGCGAGCTTCATCGACGTCGACATCGGCGCCATGCTGACCAACAGCGCGCACGAGGCGATGCGCCTGCCGAACGTGAAGGTCAGCAGCGACATCGCCGCCGACGCCCGCGTGATGGGCAACGAGACCGACTTGAAACGGGTGCTGAACAACCTGATCGAAAACGCCCGCCGTTATGGCCGCACGCCCGGCGGCGACCTCACCGAGATCGACCTCCGCTGCCACGTTCGCGGCAGCGGCGCGGCCAGGCGCGTCTGCATCGAAGTGCAGGACCACGGCAGCGGCGTGCCGGCCGACCAGATCGACCAGTTGCTGAAACCGTTCACGCGCATGGACACGGCGCGCGGCCAGGCCAATGGCGCCGGGCTGGGGCTGGCGATCGTCGACCGCGTGCTGCTGCGCCACGGCGCCGAACTGCAGGTGCGCAACCGCGACGGCGGCGGTTTATTCATTCAGATCATCATGCCGGCGGTCTGAGCGGCCGCATCGTGATGGCGGCTGGCTCAAGCCGCGCCGACTTGCTCCTCGAGCAGCTTGGACAGCAGGATTTCGGTGGCGCCGTAGCCGTACAGCGAATCGCTTTCGAGGTTTTGGGTAGTGTAGGGAATCGACTCTTCCCGTTCCAGCTTGCCGGGATCGGCATCCAGGTAATTCGCCCGCCAGGCGCGCTTGAGCAATTCGGCGCGGCGGATAAACGGCGGCATCGGCCAGTCGCCGCGCTCCCAGTTGTCGAGCTGGCCGATGATGGGCCAGCGGCGGTTGATCAAGCCGAGGTCGCCGGTGCGCAGGCGCCGGATCGCAGCGCCGGGCCGCAAGCCGGCCAGCTCGGCCAGCGTCGGGACTTCTTCGCGTTTCGGCCCGAACAGATAGGCCAGGATGATGCGTCCTCCCGGCGCCATGCGCGCCACCACGCCGGCGCCGTAGCCGCCGCTTTTCAGCGGCACGGCGAACCATGAACCTTCAGCGTATGGCAGTTGCTTCATGCATTCCCCTTTGTCGTTCGCTGGCACGCCCGAACAATACGCCATCGAGGAAAATGGCGGCGCAAGAATGAGGAACTTATTCGTCGTAATGGAATGGCGCGGCAATCGGGCCGGCTTTAAATAGCGCCTCCTTCATTTCCTTGCCGAGCTGGGTATCGCGCCGGCGCAGCCATTCCAGCAGCATCGCCACCTGCTTCTTGCCGGCGTCGCGGTGGTGCCCCAGCACCAGGCGCAGTTCCGGATCGGTGCAAGCTTCGTGGCGCTGGTTGTTCTGGTCCAGCCTCTGCAACTCGGCGATCAGCGCGGCGATACCGCGGTGCATGTCCAGCGTGGTCGCCGACAAATGCTCGCGCGCTTCATGGATGGTGTCCTGGTGCTCTTGCATGCTCATGCGATTCTCCTGGCTAGCGGTGATGATGACATGCATTTTCGCCGTCCACCGCCAAAACCTCAAGGCGCCCACGCTTGCCGACCCTCATGCAAGTGTTGTATTCATGTCGGCGCGGCGCATTTTCCAGACCTGGATGATATGAACATGTTAAGCTTCGCCTTCGCTGGGGGCCTGGAACGCCATATTATCTGTTCCCAGGTGAGAGATACCCTTCGTACCTGATCTGGATAATGCCAGCGCAGGAAAGTGCAAAGTGATCCTCCCCTTTGAATGCTCCTGCCCTGGCTCCGGCCGAACAAGCAGCATGCCGCCTCCGTCGGCATGACACAAGAGCAAAATATGTCTACACCTCACTTCAAAATTTCCGCCCTTACGCTGGCGGTGCTGCAGGCTTGCGCCGCGCCCGCCTTCGCCGATACCGCCAATGACGGCAATGACGGCAATGCCGCAGCCGGCCAGCAAAAGCTGCCCGAAGTCGTCGTCACGGGCACCAGGGCCGACGCCGCCAGCCGCGCCAGCGTCGCCGGCTTTTCCGAGACGCCGCTGCTGGAAACGCCGGCCTCGGTCAGCGTCGTCACCAGCCAGCAGTTGCAGGAACTCAACGTTCACACCACCACCGATGCCATGCGCTACGACGCCAGCGTCAGCGATTCCTACAATGCGGTCGGCTATTCGGAACAGTTTTCGATCCGCGGCTTTGCGCTCGACAATAACTACAGCTACCGCAAGGATGGCCTGGAAATTCCCGGCGATACCCAGATCCCGCTGGAAAACAAGGAACGCATCGAAGTGTTGAAAGGCTTGTCCGGCTTCCAGGCCGGCGTCGCCGCGCCGGGCGGCATCGTCGACTACATCACCAAGCGCCCGACCGACAAGCCGCTGCGCCAGCTGACCGTCGAGGAAAGCGAACGCGGCACGCTGTACGGCGCGGTCGACCTGGGCGGCCGTTTCGAGGATACGCGCTTCGGCTACCGCATCAACGCCGCGGTCGAGCGCCTGCGCTCCTACATCATCGGCGCCGACGGCAACCGCAAATTCGTTTCCGGCGCCTTCGACTGGCAAATCAGCCCGGACGCGCTGCTGCAGCTGGACATGGATTATCAAAAAAAATCGCAGATCTCGGCGCCCGGCTTCCAGCTGATCAACAACACCACCCTGCCGGTGGTCAGCGCGAAAACCAATTTGAACGACCAACCCTGGAGCCAGCCGGTGCAAACCACCAGCAGCAATATCGGCCTGCGCTTCGAATACAAACTGAACCAGGACTGGCATGCCACCATCGCCGCCAACCGCCACGAATTCCGCCGCGACGACTATACCGCGTTCCCGGAAGGCTGCTCGGCCGCCAACCTGGATCCGGGTTTTTGCTCGGACGGCGGCTACGACGTCTGGGATTACAAGAGCCTGGGCGAATCGAAGTCGCCGATCGCCGCGCAAGCCCTGCTGCAGGGTAAATTCAACACCGGCGCGGTGCGCCACGACGTCACCTTCGGCGCCTCCTTCTTCGAGCGCAAGGACAAGTTCGGCGACGCTTTTTACGTCATCGCCGGTCCCAGCAACATCTACAATCCCATCGTCGTGGCCGAACCGGCCGGCACCTCCGGCCCCGTCTCGCAGCGCCGCAGCGACAATGAACGCGCCGTCTTCATGCAGGATGTGCTGACCCTGTCGAGCCAATGGAAGCTGCATGTCGGCGTGCGCGACGTAAAGGTCAAGCGCGACGAATTCATCGCCGACGACACGCCGAACGCCAAGACCGACAACAACTTCCTGCTGCCGAACGCCGCGCTGGTGTTCAGCGCCAACGACAATGTCTCGCTGTACGGCTCGTATACCCAGGGCCTGGAGCACGGCGGCATCGCGCCCTTCGGCACCGCCAACCAGGACGTCGCCCTCAGCCCGAGCAAATCGACGCAGCTGGAACTCGGCGTGAAAGCCGACGTGACGCCGGACCTGATGCTGGCGGCGGCGCTGTTCCAGATCCGCAAGGGCCTGGAATACATCGACGCCGATAACTTCTGGGTGCGCAAGGGCACGGCCCAGAACCGCGGCCTGGAAATGTCGGCCCAGGGCCGGCTCTCGTCCGACCTGACGCTGGGCTTTTCAGCCATGGCGCTGAACACCCAGCAGCAAGGCACCGGCCAGCCCGGCATCGACGGCAAGCGCATCAGCGACGTGCCGGCCTTCAAATCCTCGGTCTTCCTCGACTACGCGGTGGCGCAGGTGCCCGGCCTGAAAGTCAACGGCACCTGGCAATACACGGGCAAGAAAGCCTTCGACCTGGACAACACCGTCTTCGTCCCCGGCTACCACGTGCTGAACGCCGGCGCCGCCTATGCGACCAAAGTGGGGAGCATGCCGACCGTGTTGCGGGCGAATGTCGAC
>DASYLQ010000172.1:0-3458 GCA_036009485.1 Janthinobacterium sp. | reverse complement strand
GCGACGGCGTCCTGGTAATCTTCCTTGCCGGTCGACAGATAGGCGGCTTCGTCGAAGCGGACGGCGGGCAGCGCCTGCCTGAGCAGCGCGTGCTGCAGCCAGTCCAGCCGCGCAGTCCCGAAGTCGCGCCGGTAATTTCTGGGGTTCAGTCCCCATGCGGGATGAGCCATGCGGCTTCCCAGCGCCTGGCTGGCGAGGAAGGCCTTGGCCCAAGGGAAGAGTTCATTGCCTAGCCCGGCGCCGCGCCGGCCGCTGATTTCAGGAATACAGATGCGCATCCCTTATCCCTCTGCAGCGAGAGCATCGCGGTAAATATCCGTCAACTGGCGATAATTGATCGCCGGCGTATATTTGGCTTCATATTCAGCCCGCGCGGCATGTCCCATGGCGAGCATGTCGGCGGGATGGGCATGGGCCCAGGCGATTTTTTTGGCCAGGTCGGCGCCATCGCCCGGCGTGAATAACAGGCCGGTGATTTTTTCCCGAACCAGGCCGATGAGTGGCCCGAGGCGGCTGGCGATGACCGGCAGGCCGCATGAAAACGCTTCCAGTATCGTTGTCGGCAATTGTTCGTAGCCTATGCTTGGCACAATTAAAAAGGCGGCGGCGCGCATTTTGATGCGAATCTCGGCGGAGGGCAGAAACCCCAGGTAGCGCGCGCCGAAAGCCTGGCCTACCGCTTGTTCGCAGGGACCGCCGCCGATCACTTCGATGCCGGCGCCGCCGCCCAGCACATCGGCCAGCAGCAAGGATGCGATGCCCTTGTCAAGTGTCAGGCGCCCGACGAACAAGCCGCCGCTGCGCCCGGATTCGGGAATCTGGCCATCCGCTTCGACAAAATTCGGCTTGATGCGCAAGCGTTCCGCCGGCAGGCCGGCCTGGATGAAACGATCGCGTGCAAATGCGCTTAAAGCGATATACAGCGTCACCCTGTTGCGGTAGCTGCCGATCAGCCTGTGCAGGCTCAGCACGCCGCCCAGGATGGCCGATTGCGGCATGGAATTGCGGTAGCATCTTCTGCCGATCGCGCGCCAGGGTAGCTTGCCGAGGCAATCATGACACAGGGCGCCGTTGCGCAAGAAGCTGGACTGGGGGCATAGCAAACGAAAATTATGCAGGGTCTGGATCACTGGAACATGCCGGCGCCGCGCCGCCCAATAGATGGAAGGGGAGACCAGGGGGAAGGTATTGTGAACATGGACCAGGTCCGGATGAAAGCGGCGGCAAGCCTCGTCGACCTCGGCGGCGGAGCGCTTCGACCAGAATGCGTTCATGCCCGCGGCAAGCGGCGACAAGCGCTGCAACTCGTCGTTGTGGCGCCGATATAAGTGCACTTCATGTCCGTGGGTCCGCAGCAAGGCCATCTCGGCATCGACGACGGCGTCTTCTCCGCCCCAATACTGATAAGCATTGTGCACAAACAGGATTCTCATCATGACGCTTCCGGCACCTGACCTTCGATGAGGCGGGTTTTGCCATAGCGGACACGATGGCCGTAAGCGCCCAGGCGCAGCTTGACGTCGTTGAACAGTATGCCTTCAGAGGACAAGCCCGCTTGCGCCAGGCGCTTGATCGATTCATTGATGTCGGCCTGGCTGCTCAGGCCAGCTCTGACGACGAGGAAAATCGCGCTCGCGTATTCGCCGATAAGCAGCCCATCGCTGAGTTCCAGCAGCGGCGGCGTATCGATCAGCACCAGGTCATAGTCGGCCTTGACGGCATCCAGCAATGCGCCCAGATTCCCATGCATGAAATAGTCGGATTGCCCCGCGGGTAATTCTCCTGTGGGAATGAAATCCACCTTGTCGATCACGTTGCGGCGGATGATCGCTTGCATGCTGCTGATCCCGCGCATGGCGTCGCACAGGCCTGGGCGGTGTAAAGCGCCAACATAGCGGTGCAGATTGCCGTTGCGTACATCGGCATCGATCAGCAACACTTTTTTCCCGCTGCTGGCCATCACGGCGGCAAGGTTGGCGGCTATAAACGACTTGCCCACCTGCGAAGTCGGACCGGCCAGCATGACGATATTGTTTTTAAACCGCGGCATGGAAAAGCGCAAGGCGGTGCGAAAACCGCGCAAGGCTTCGACGGCAGGATCTTCCGGCATGGTCTGCGCCAGCAGCGGCAGCGGCCCCGCCTTGCCGCGCATCCGCTTCAGCGACGCCGCTTGATCGTGGCTGTGGGGAATCGTGGCGTGGACGATGCGGGCGCCCAGCATCTGTTCCACTTTTTTGGGATCGTCGATAGCGCCGAACAGCGCTTTTCTCAGGCAGGCCAGGATCACGCCGGCGAACAGGCCGGCGATGATGCCGGTCGATATGATCACCGGGCGGTTCGGCTTTAACGGTGCGTCCGGGGCGATCGCCATATCGACCAGATGGACGTTGCTGGTCTTGCTGGCGGAGAGGACGCGCAACTGTTCGGCGGTGGTCGACAGCGAGGTATACAGCTCGGTGCTGGCCTTCACTTCGCGCGCCAGGCGCACTTCTTCCTGCTCAAGAATGGGTAGCGCCTCGGTTTGGCTCGTCCCCGCATCGATGGCGTCGCCGATCTGCTTGAGCTGATCGTCGATAGCGATGATCAAGGGATGCCTGTCGCTCAGGCGGGCCTGGAGTTCGGCCCGCCTTTGCAGCAATTCCTGGCGCTTGCCCTTTGCCGTCGCCGATTGCTGCAGGGCGATGCGCCCTTCCTCCGTCAGGTTGACGGTACCGTGCCGGGTGCGGAACAAGCTGTATTCCGCCTCGGCCCGTTCAAGCTCTATCTTCAGGGCCGGTAATTGGGCATTCAAAAAGGCCAGCGCCTTTTGCGCCTCTTCCGTTTTGCGCGAAAAATTCTGGCTGATGTATTGCTGGCCGATTTCATTCAGGGTTTTACTGATGAGCTCAGGATCGGCCCCTTGCAATTTCACGACGATGATGCCGGATTGCTTGCCTTCTTCGGTCACCGCGATCGTGCTTCGAAGTTGTTCGATGACCCTGGCTTTGCCGAGCAGCCTGACGGTAAACTGCGCCCCCGGCCTCGCGTCGAGGTGCTCGACCAGCAAGGTCATCTTGCCGTGGGCCGTTTCGGCCTGCAGTGGGACGCCGACGGCGCCGTTGGCAGAGAAGTGCTGCGCCTGGTTGCTGACGCTGAACTGGCGATCGGCCCCGGCGGTGATTAAAAATTCCTGGTGTTCCATGGCAGGGGGCAGCGTCAATACGGACACCGACATTTTCTCGCCTCCCCAGACATAACCGCCGCGGCCGAATATACCCGGCTCGGATAGCCGCTGCGGCGCCCGTTGTGCAAGCCAGGCGCCGATAACGGGAAAGTATTTTGGCTGGGCGTCGACATCGAGGTGGAGCTTGTCCACGGCTGGCGCCAGCACCATGCGTGAACGCAGCAGTTCCATCTCCGCAATCGCCGTTTTTTTTGTGTCAAAAATGGACGATGTGTCGCTAAGAATATTTTTGGTG
>DASYLQ010000171.1:0-3665 GCA_036009485.1 Janthinobacterium sp. | reverse complement strand
CGTTGGCGTTCGACCAGCATGGCGATCTCCCATGCGGAGATGCCGGAAACGACGATATCGCCACCGGCCCGCTCATGATCGATCGCTCTTTTTGCCGCTTTGCCGAGCGCTTGCGCGCCTGTCACCCACCATACCAGAGCGTGGGTGTCCAAAACAATCATGATGCTGCCGCCCAATCATCCGCAGCAACTGGCTCGGTCGGACCATCGTAGCGAACAACGGAACCGCGTAAGACATCGAGCGGCTTGCGTCCCGCATCACGATACGGCCGGACTTCGACGGTCGGCTTTCCGTGATCCGTGACGATGACACTTTGTCCGGACGCTTCCACCTGGCGGAAGAATTCAAGCGCCTTGGACTTGAATTCAGACTTGGATACCTGATTATCGCTCATGCCTTTGCCTATGGTCATATGCTTATGGTCATAAGCTTAGCCCAAGCCCTTGGCCATTGCAAAGGCTTATTCACGCCGCCGCCCGCATCTGCCTCGCCGCCGCCACCATATTCGCCAGCGCCGCCTCGGTCTCGGCCCAGCCGCGCGTCTTCAGGCCGCAGTCGGGGTTGACCCACAGCTGCGCCGGCGGAATCACTGCGCTGGCCTTTTGCAGCAGCCGCACCATCTCCGCCGTGGCGGGCACGCGCGGCGCATGGATGTCGTAGACACCGGGGCCGATCTGGTTCGGGTAGCGGAACTGGCCGAAACCGGCCAGCAGCTCCATGTCGGAACGGCTGGTCTCGATGGTGATGACGTCGGCGTCCAGCGCGGCGATCTGCGGCAGGATGTCATTGAACTCCGCATAGCACATATGCGTGTGGATCTGGGTCGCGTCGGCCGCCGCGCCGGCCGTGATGCGGAAGGCGCGCGTGGCCCAGTCCAGGTAGGCGTTCCACTGGCCGCGGCGCAGCGGCAAGCCTTCGCGCAGGGCCGGCTCGTCGATCTGGATGATGCCGATGCCGGCCCGTTCCAGGTCGGCCACCTCGTCGCGCATCGCCAGCGCGATCTGCAGCGCGGTCCGGGCGCGCGCCTGGTCGTCGCGCACGAAGGACCATTGCAGCATCGTCACCGGCCCGGTCAACATGCCTTTCATCGGCTTCGCCGTCAGGCTTTGCGCATGGCTGGTCCAGGCCACCGTCATCGCCCGCGGCCGCCGCACGTCGCCGAAGATGATGGGCGGCTTGACGCAGCGCGAACCATACGATTGCACCCAGCCCAGGCGCGTAAAGGCGAAGCCGTCGAGCTGCTCGCCGAAATACTCGACCATGTCGTTGCGCTCGGCCTCGCCGTGCACCAGCACGTCCAGGCCCAGCGCTTCCTGGCGTGCGACGGCATAGGCGATTTCCGCGCGCATCTGCCGTTCATACTCGGCGGCCGCGCTGTCGCCGCGCCTGAAGCTGGCGCGGGCGGCGCGGATCGCCGCGGTTTGCGGAAAGGAGCCGATGGTCGTCGTCGGGAAGGCCGGCAGCTTGAAGCGTGCGCGCTGCAGCGCCTGGCGTTGCGGGAAGGCGGAACGGCGCCGGTCGGCGTCGTCGGCCAGGGCGGCGACGCGTTCGTTCACCGCGCCCTGGTGGACGCGGGCGCTGGCGCGGCGGCCGGCCAGCGCCGCACGGGATGCGGCCAGGGCGCCGGCGGCGGCGGCGGGATCGTCCAGCGCCGTTTTCAGCACGGCCAGTTCCTGCAGTTTTTCGCCGGCGAAGGCCAGCCAGGACTTGATGTCCGCATCGAGGCCGTCTTCCGCCTCCAGGCTGAACGGCACGTGCAGCAGCGAGCAGGACGGCGCCAGCCACAATGCGCCGCCGCGTTTTTCCAGCAGCGGCCGCAAAACGGCCAGCGCGGCGTCGAGGTCGCTGCGCCAGATATTGCGGCCGTCAACGATGCCGGCCGACAGCACCTTGTGCCGCGGCAGCCAGTCGCAGACGCTGCTCAATTCATGCGCCGCGCGCACGCCGTCGACGTGCAGGCCGGCTACCGGCAGGCGGCAAGCCAGGCCGAGGTTTTCTTCCAGCGGCGAAAAATAAGTCGCCAGCATCAGTTGGGCTCCGGCCTGGTTGAGTTGCCAGTAGGCGCTTTCAAAGGCGTTACGCCATGGCGACGGCAAATCCAGCCCGAGGATGGGCTCGTCGAGCTGCACCCATTCCACGCCGGCCTGTTTGAGCCGGCTTAGCAGGGCGCCATACACCGGCAGCAATTGATCGAGCAGGGACAGGCGTTCGAAAGGGAGGCCATATGGCTCCGCAGCGGCGCTTTTTTCCTTGCCCAGCCAAAGGAAGGTCAGCGGTCCCAGCAGCACAGCCTTGACCGCGTGGCCCAGCGCCTGCGCCTCGGCCACTTCGGCCAGCAGACGCTCGCCGGCCAGGGCGAAGACGGTCTGCGGCGAGAATTCGGGCACCAGGTAATGGTAATTGGTGTCGAACCATTTGGTCATTTCCAGCGCGTGGCGGGCGCCGGCCGGCGCAGCGTGGTGCCGGTGGCCGCAGGCGCCTGGCTCGCCATGGCCGCGCGCCATGGCGAAATAGCGGTCCAGGGGCGGCGTGGCCGCATCGAAGCCGAAGCGGGCCGGTTCGCAGCCCAGCAGCTGGATATGGTTGGCGACCTGGTCGTAGAAGGCGAAATCGCCCACCGTGACCAGGGCCAGGCCGGCGTCCCGCTGCAGCGCCCAGTGGCGCGCGCGCAGGGTCTGGCCGGCTTCTTCGAGGCCGGCCGCCGTCAATTCGCCGCGCCAGTGGCCTTCGAGGGCGGTCTTCAGTTCGCGCGCCGCGCCGATGCGCGGGAAGCCAAGGATATGCGTGTGGATCGTCATGATGTCATCAAGGTTTAGTGTGGATGTTGTAAAGTTTGCGGCATTTCGATCTATAATCAAAACGAAAGATTTTGCGGTTTCACATGAAAAATATTCATCATCAGGCGCCATGTTAGAACTTCGTCACTTGCGCACGCTGAGCGCGCTGCGCTCCGCCGGCAGCCTGGTCAGGGCGGCGCAATTTCTCAACCTGACCCAGTCGGCGTTGTCGCACCAGATCAAGTTGCTGGAAGAGCGTTACGGCGCCCCGCTGTTCGAGCGCAAGTCGGTGCCGATCGGCTTCACCGCGACCGGCAGCCGCCTGCTGCAGCTGGCCGACCTGCTGTTGCCCGAGATCGAGCAAGCCGAGCGCGACGTGGCGCGCCTGGCGCAGGGCGACACCGGCCAGCTGCGCGTGGCGCTCGAATGCCATACCTGTTTCGACTGGCTGATGCCGGTGATGGACGCCTTCCGCCAGCGCTGGCCGGAAGTGGAGATCGACCTGGTGTCGGGCTTCCACAGCGAACCCGCCGATTTGCTGCGCAGCGGCGAGGCCGACCTGGTGATCGGTTCGGCCTACGGCCCCGATTACGCGACCTTTCCGCTGTTCCGCTTCGAGATTCTGGTGGTGATGGCGCAAAAGCACCGCCTGCAACTGCAGCGCCGCCTGGCGGCCGCCGATTTCGAGGGCGAGACCCTGATCACGTATCCGGTGCCGGAGGCGCGCATCGACTTGATCCGCGAAGTGCTGCGGCCGCAAAACATCCGTTTCGAGCGCCGCACCGCCGAGCTGACGGTGGCCATCCTGCAATTGGTGGCCAGCCGCCGCGGCCTGGCGGCGCTGCCCAACTGGGCCATCAAGAATTACGTCGATTACGATTACGTCAT
>DASYLQ010000170.1:0-10405 GCA_036009485.1 Janthinobacterium sp. | reverse complement strand
GCCGCTCCTTCGATATCGTCGCGCATGAAACCGGCCACGCGGTGCTCGACGGATTGAAACCGGACTGGCTCCTCAGCAGCAATCCGCCGCAGACCGGCGGCCTGCACGAATCCTTCGGCGACTTGACGGCCATTTTCCTGGCCCTGTCCCAGCTCGACCAGGTCGAAGCGGTGATCGCCCAGACCAAGGCCAACCTGCACGACAAGACTTTCCTGGCCGACTTGGCGGAACAATTCGGCCTTGCCCTGGGCCGCAGCAACGGCTTGCGCAACGCCGACAACGACTTGACGCTGAGCGACGCCGGCACCCAGGTGCACGCCATCTCGCAAGTGTTTACCGGGGCGATCTACGATATCCTGGCCGATATCTTCGCCATCGAACGCCGGCCCGACCTGCAGGACGACGCCGCGACGCTGCACCAGGCCGGAGAATATCTGCGCGGACTGTTGCTGCGCGCCCTGAAGGCGGCGCCCGACAGGGCCGCCACCTTTGCCGACGTCGCCAACCACATGCTGCGCCTGGCCGCCGAAGATGGCAAACCTGAGGAGTACCGCAACTTCATCGTCAACCGCTTCAGCGTGCGCCAAGTGCTGCAAGCCCCAGCCGTCGGCGCCGCGGCGTCGGCGCCACCGCAGGCAAGCGGCACGGACAGCAACTTCACGGCGCCGGCCGGAGTCCAGGATGCGCCCGGCGCCGTGCAAGACCGGCGCGCCTGCTGCGGCACGATGAACCAGGCCCAGTACCTGGACAATACCGAAGCCGTCCTGCAAGAAGAGCGCGACAGGCTGGCGGCGTGGTGCCGCGGTGTCGGCGTTCGCAATGGCAATGGCAGCGGCGGTCGCGCCGCAGGCGGCAGCGGCCAGAGCGGCGTCGGCCAGACCAGGGCCGCGCCGAACCGGGGCACTGCCGGCGGTATCGAAAAACGGGATGGCGCATGAAGATTACGGCAACCGGCAGCGGCGGCTTCGCCGGCTTGAGCGAACGTTACGAAATCGACACCGAGACCAGCCCGGCCGGCAAAGCCCTGGAAGCGGCGCTGGCCGACAGCGGCTTTTTTGCCGCGCCGGCGCAGGCGACGCCGCAGCATGCCGGCGCCGACCTGGTGCGCTGGACCATCAGCGTCGAGTATGGGGGCAGGCAACACGCCGTTTCCTTCGTCGAGGATGGAAGTAGCGACTATGAACGCTGGCAAAACCTGCTGGCGCACATCCGCGCCGCCACCTGAGACCGGCCTGCCGGCCGGCCCGTCCTTTTCTCTGTGGATCCGCGCCCGGCGCGGATCTTTCGCATTCCCCCGCACAATCCGGCTGCGCCCCGTCGCACTGCCGCTGATGCCAAGAATGAATTTGCTTATATGGATTGTATATAAGCCGGATTTGTGAGAAATACCGAATTACCTTAAAATACAGTGCTTTGCTCTCATGAGCGCTGCCTGTTTTCTCCTCCGGCGCTGCAGCACACCCATATTGATAGGACTGTTATGACCCACGTTGTCACCGAATCTTGCATCAGCTGTCGTTACACCGATTGCGTCGATGTCTGCCCGGTAGATTGTTTCCGCGAAGGCCAGAATTTCTTGACGATTGATCCCGACGAGTGCATCGACTGCGCGGTCTGCGTGGCGGAATGCCCGGTCAATGCGATTTTCGCCGAAGAGGACGTGCCCGCCGACCAGCAGCAATTCATCAAGATCAACGTCGATCTGGCGCGCAACTGGCCTTCGATCACCAAGACCAAACCAGCCTTGCCGGAAGCCGAGCAATTCAAGGACGTCAAGGAAAAGCTGCACCTGCTGGTACGCTGAATGAGCGGCTCCGCCCGGAGCTGTCCTGCGGTTCCCGTCAGCCGGTGCAGCCTTGCGGCCTGAATGCAGCGGCCGCCGGCGCCATTCCGCACAGCGCGCGGCCCCGGACCCGGCCGCGCTTGCTGCGGGTGCCGCCTACTTTATATTGAAATAAACAGGAAGTGAATTGTATGGATACTAAGCAAGACGCCAAGCCAGGCGTCATCGAAGCCGATGCCGTCATCATCGGCGCCGGCCCGGTCGGGCTGTTCCAGGTATTTGAACTTGGCCTGCTGGAAATCAAAGCCCACGTGATCGATTCCCTGCCGGCCGTCGGCGGCCAGTGCGTCGAACTCTACCCGGACAAGCCGATCTACGACATTCCCGCCGTGCCTTCCTGCACCGGCCAGGAACTGACCGACAACCTGCTGAAACAGATCGCCCCTTTCGAGCCGACCTTCCACCTGAGCCAGGAAGTGACCGTGGTCGAACGCCGCGACGACGGCCGTTTTGATGTCGAGACCAGCGCCGGCACGCGCTTCCTGACCAAGACCATTTTCATCGCCGCCGGCGTCGGCTCCTTCCAGGCGCGCACCCTGAAAGTGGATGGCATCGAAGCCTTTGAAAGCTCGCAACTGTTTTACCGAGTCAAGGAACCTGCCCTATTCGAAGGCAAGAACCTGATCATCTGCGGCGGCGGCGATTCCGCGCTGGACTGGGCCCTGAACTTCGTCGGCAAGGCCGAATCCGTCGTGCTGCTGCACCGCCGCGAAGACTTCCGCGCCGCGCCGGCCTCGGTGGCCAAGATGAAGGCCCTGTGCGAAGAATATGAAATGCAGCTGATCATCGGCCAAGCCACCGGCTTCGACACCAAGGACGGCAAGCTGAGCGAACTGAAAGTCACCGGCAGCGACGGCGTCACCCGCCGCGTGCCGCTGGACATGCTGCTGGTATTCTTCGGCCTGTCGCCGAAGCTGGGCCCGATCGCCGAATGGGGCCTGGATATCGAGCGGCGCCAGCTGAAGGTGGTGAACACGGAAAAATTCGAGACCAATGTCCCGGGCATTTTCGCCGTGGGCGACATCAACACTTACCCGGGCAAAAAGAAACTGATCCTGTCCGGCTTCCACGAAGCGGCGCTGGCCGCTTTCGGTGCGGCGCCTTACATCTTCCCGGACAAGAAGATCCACATGCAATACACCACGACCTCGCCGAAGCTGCATAAAGTCCTGGGTGTCGAAACACCTGTATTCGACTAAGCAATATTGGCGGAATCACCCCAAAAGCAGCGGAAACGCTGCTTTTTTTGTTTTCAGAATATACTGTGGCGCAGATTGCACATCTTGCCTTGAGGAAGGAAAAACTGCATTCAATCACGATCAATTATTCTATAATATGATATGACGTTTTAGCGCTGACGTTTCACGTCCGGCACTCTAGGAACTACCATGCTTTATCAATTTCACGAGATGCAACGCTCATTCCTCACTCCGGTGATGCAATGGGCCGACATGACTGCCAAACTGTTCACCAATCCCATCTCGCCGCTGGCCCACACGCCGTTTTCGCAGCGCATCGCCGCCGGCTACGAATTGATGTACCGCCTGGGTAAGGATTACGAAAAGCCGGCATTCGAGATCCGTTCGACGCCGGTCACCGGCAAGAGCGCGGAAGTCGGCATCAACGAGCACGTCGTCCTGACCAAGTCTTTCTGCCGCCTGATCCACTTCAAGAAGGATCTGGCCGACAAGGAATTGCGCGCGCTGAAGCAGCCCAAGGTCTTGCTGGTGGCGCCGCTGTCCGGCCACCACTCGACGCTGCTGCGCGACACCGTGCGCTGCTTGCTGGTCGACCACGACGTCTACATCACCGACTGGACCGATGCGCGCATGGTGCCGTTGTCGGCAGGCCCTTTCCATCTGCACGACTATATCTATTACGTGCAGGAATTCATCCGTCTGCTGGCGCCCGACCTGCACGTGATTTCGGTGTGCCAGCCGACGGTGCCGGTACTGGCGGCGATTTCGCTGATGGCCAGCGACAACGATCCGCACATGCCGAAAACCATGACGATGATGGGCGGCCCGATCGACCCGCGCCGTTCGCCGACCCAGGTCAACAACCTGGCGACGGAAAAGAAGTTTTCCTGGTTTGAAAACACTGTCGTCTACGCGGTGCCGGCGAACTATCCGGGCTTTGGCCGCAAGGTCTATCCGGGCTTCCTGCAGCACGCCGGCTTTATCGCCATGAATCCGGGCCGCCATGCGCAAAGCCACCGCGAGTTCTATATGCACCTGGTGGCGGGCGACGACGAGCCGGCCGAAGGCCACCGCAAGTTTTACGACGAATACAACGCCGTGCTCGACATGCCGGCCGAATATTACCTGGACACGATCGAGACCGTGTTCCAGAAGTTCCAGCTGCCGATGGGCACCTGGAATGTCGGCGGCAAGCTGGTGCGCCCGCAAGACATCAAGAATGTCGCGCTGTTCACCGTCGAAGGCGAGCTGGACGACATTTCCGGCGCCGGCCAGACCCAGGCCGCGCACGATTTGTGCAGCAGCATTCCAGCGGACATGAAGCAGGATTTCGTGGCGCCGAAATGCGGCCACTACGGCATCTTTTCCGGCCGCCGCTGGCGCGAAGTGATTTGTCCGAAGATCGGCGACTTCATCAAGGCGCACGGCTGACATACCGCTGATACCGAGGCTGCATGAAAAAAAAGCCCCGCCCGGAACCCGGCGGGGCTTTTTTTCAGCGCTTAGGGGTGCCCCTATGCGATCTCACTGCATCACTGCAGCGAAGGCCTGGCCGGCGGACCATCCTCGCCTATGCGTTTCAAATAATCCCTTTCGATCTTCTCCAGGTCGAGTTCCCTGGCCGCGCTGTCGAATAGCTGCTGTTGCGCCAGCCCCTCCGGGGTGCGCTTGAAGCAGATATGCACCGGACGTTCCTTGACCAGGTTTTCGGCGATCACGATACGCTCGCGCTCGGCAGGCGAAAAGCCGCCCGACGCCAGCAAGTGGCGCAGCACATGCTTTTCAATGACCGCCACGCGCATCCGCCCCGCCAGCAATTTCTTGATATTGATCTCGTCGCTCAAGCCCTCTTCCACCAGCATGGCGCCGCGCCTGACCATGGCGTCGAAATCGTCGCCGTTGGCATAACCGGCGACCACGCCGACGCGGATGCCCGTCAGGTCGGCCAGGCTGGCAAAATGGAGGCGGTCCTCGCGCAGGTAGGCGAAGACGGTGCTGGAACTGGCAATCGGCGTCGAAAAATAGCAAGTCTTTTCCCGTTCCGGGCTGCGCCAGGTCGGCATATAACCGGCGTACTGCGGGTCGCCGGCGCCGGCCGCCATCGCCCGCTTCCATGGGTAATAATCGAAGACCGCGGCCAGTCCGCGCCGCTTCAGCACGGCGCTGACGACGGCGCTGGCGACTCCATCGTCCGGCAAGACCTTGGAAGAATACGGCGGCCATTCGGCGCTGGCGAAACGCATGCCGGCCGGCGCCCCGGCGCCTAAGGCCAGCGGCAATACCAAAAAACAGTAACAAAAAAGGGCCAAACGGAATTTCGTCATATCGGGATCGGCTGCGGCGCGCCGACAGAGGCTGCGTTACCGCGTTGCAGCTATGCTCCCATAAAAAAAATCATTTTGAAAGTTGTATATTTGCATCCAAAACGCCATAGCGGCAATGTTCTCTCGACATAGTCTCATCGACAATCCCGTGTCCGCGCACGGGTTTTTCAAGCGATGGCCCACAGATGTCGGATAATGGCGTTTTTAGCGCAGCCTGATTCTCCGACCTACCGTGCCCTCACCAGAAAAAATTTCCTCACTTGCCGACCGCATCGAAGACTTGTTGCCGCAAACCCAGTGCACCAAGTGCGGGTATGCCGGCTGCCGGCCTTACGCCGAAGCCATCGCCGACGGCAGCGCCGACATCAACCAGTGCCCGCCGGGCGGCCTGGAGGGCGTGGGCCGCCTGGCCGGACTGCTGGGCCGCAAGGTCATCCCGCTGAACCCCGTCAACGGCTTTGAACGGCCGCGCTCGCTCGCCTACATCGACGAATCGCTGTGCATCGGCTGCACGCTGTGCATCCAGGCTTGTCCGGTCGACGCCATCATCGGCGCGGCCAAGCAGATGCACACCATCCTGCCCAGCCTGTGCACCGGCTGCGACCTGTGCGTGGCGCCCTGCCCGGTCGATTGCATCGTCATGTACCCGGTCAGCGGTGCGCACACCGGCTGGGACGCCTGGAGCCAGGAACAGGCCGACGCCGCCCGCGAACGCCATGATTTCCGCAGCATGCGCCTGCGCCGCGAGCGCGAAGAAAACGAGGCCCGCCTGGCTGCCAAGGCGGTCGAAAAAATGCAGGAGGTCAGCGCCGAAACGCCTGTCACGCCGGAAGAGGCGGCGGAAAAAGAACGCAAGCGCGCCATCATCGCCGCGGCGATGGAAAGGGCGCGCCTGAAAGCCCCAGCCGATCCAGACCAACCGAAAAAAGATTCATGAATGCAGAAAAACGCCTGGAAATCTTTAAGCGCTTTCGCGCCGCCAATCCCAAACCCACGACGGAACTGGAATACACCACGCCATTTGAATTGCTGATCGCCGTGCTGCTGTCGGCCCAGGCCACCGATGTCTCGGTGAACAAGGCGACGCGGCGCCTGTATGCGGTGGCAAATACGCCGCAGGCGATACTGGACCTGGGCGTGGACGAGTTGATGAGTTATATCCAGACCATCGGCCTGTTCCGCACCAAGGCAAAAAATGTGATCGCCACCTGCAAGATCCTGCTCGAGCGGCATGGCGGTGTCGTGCCGCAGGAACGCGAGGCGCTGGAAGCGCTGCCCGGCGTCGGGCGCAAGACCGCCAACGTGGTGATGAATACGGCGTTCGGCGAAGCGACCATCGCCGTCGACACCCACATCTTCCGGGTTGCCAACCGCACCGGCATCGCGCCGGGCAAGAATGTCGAAATCGTCGAGCAAAAGCTGCTGAAATTCGTGCCCAGGGATTTCTTGCTGGACGCCCACCACTGGCTGATTTTGCACGGCCGCTACACCTGCATCGCGCGCAAGCCGCTGTGCTGGAATTGCATGATCGCCGACCTGTGCGAGTACAAGACGAAAACGCCGGCCCCGGCCGGCGTCTGATGTCCTAAACCAGCACCATATTGTCGCGGTGGACCAGTTCCGGGCCTTCCATGAATCCCAGGATGGCCTCGATCTCGGCCGATGGCCGGCGCATGATGCGCCGCGTCTCGGCGCTGGTGTAGTTCGACAGGCCGCGCGCCACCGCGTCGCCATCGCCGTCCACGCAGGTGATGACGGCGCCGCGGCCGAACTCTCCCCTGACCTCGGTGACGCCGATCGGCAACAAGGATTTGCCTTCCTGGCGCAGCTTGAGCACGGCGCCGGCGTCCAGCACCACTTTGCCCACCGTATGCAAATGGTCGGCCATCCACTGCTTGCGCGCCGTCAGGTGGCCGGTTTGCGCCGTCAGCTCGGTGCCGATCGCCTCGCCGTTCGCCAGCCGCGTCAGCACATCGCTGTCGCGGCCCCAGGCGATGATGGTGTGGGCGCCCGATTTGGCGGCGCGGCGGGCCGCCAGGATCTTGGTCAGCATGCCGCCGCGGCCGATGCTGCTGCCGGCGCCGCCGGCCATCGCTTCCAGGGCCGGGTCGCCGGCGCGGCCGCGCTGGATCAGGTAAGCGTTCGGATCCTTGCGCGGATCGGCGCTGTACAGGCCGTGCTGGTCGGTCAGGATGACCAGGGCGTCGGCCTCGATCAGGTTGGCCACCAGGGCGCCCAGGGTGTCGTTGTCGCCGAACTTGATTTCATCGGTGACCACCGTATCGTTTTCGTTAATGATCGGCACCACGCCCAGGCGCAGCAAGGTGGTCAGGGTCGAGCGCGCGTTCAGGTAGCGTTCGCGGTCGGCCAGGTCTGCATGCGTCAGCAACACCTGCGCCGTGCCCAGCTTGTGGGCGCGAAAACTGCTCTCATAGATTTGCGCCAGGCCCATCTGACCGACGGCGGCGCAAGCCTGCAATTCGTGGACATCGGTGGGGCGCCGCTCGAAGCCGAGGCGCAACATGCCTTCGGCGATGGCGCCGGAACTGACCAGCACTACCTGCTTGCCGAGGGCGCGCAGGCCGGCGATCTGGGCCGCCCAGCGGGCGATGGCCGCATGGTCGAGGCCGCGGCCATCGTTGGTGACCAGGGAGGAACCGACCTTGATGATGATGCGGTTGGCTTTTTGAATGACGGAATTCATGGTGCGGCGGCTCTTCATGTCAGGATTCAAAGCGCAGGCTTCAAAACACGGGATTCAGGGCGCGGGACGCAGCGCCAGCAGGACCAGCCCGCCGGCGATTTCCATCCCGCACACGACCAATAAACATCCCTGGGGCAGGCCGAAAGGGACGGCCGCGATCAGGCGGCCAGCCGGCTGCGCCAGGACAAACATTGCGGTGACATCGCCGAGGATGGGCTGTTGGCCGTGCCTTGCCGCCAGCAGAGCCAGTCCCGCGGTGGCGAGCCAGACTCCGACAACCATGGCGTAAAACTGGCTGTAGCCGTTTACGCCGTTCAAAAAAAATCCCATGCCGGCCGCCATATCGTCGGCATCCAGCAGGGATAGCAGCGCGCCGGCGGCAAACACCAGCGCGACCAATTGCAGCACGCGCCGGCGCAGCAAGAGCTTGCGACTGACCGTGGCGGCCGTACTCATGCTGCGCGCAGCCCTGCTGTCCTGCGCATCAATCGAGGATCTTGAAACGCGGATCGTCCGGATCGATCGAGGAAATGCCGCGCGCTTCTTCCGTCATCTGGGTTTCTTCGGCGCGCTGCTCGCTATGCTTCTTCTCTTCCAGGTGCTGGTAGATGGCGTTCACCAGTTCCGGGCAGCCGTTGTGGTTCAGGGCCGAAATTTCGAACACCGGGCCCTTCCAGCCGAAACGCTTGACGAAATCCTTGACCAGCTTCTTGCGCTCGTCTTCCGGCACCATGTCCAGCTTGTTCAACACCAGCCAGCGCGGCTTGTCGACCAGCGACTCGTCATACTTCTGCAATTCCTTGACCAGTGCCTTGGCTTCCTTGACCGGATCGACATTCGTCTCGAACGGCGCCAGGTCGACGATGTGCAGCAGCAACCCGGTGCGCTGCAGATGGCGCAGGAACTGGTGGCCCAGACCGGCGCCTTCGGAAGCGCCTTCGATCAAGCCGGGAATGTCGGCGATCACAAAGCTCTTCTCATGCGAGACGCGGACCACGCCCAGGTTCGGATGCAGGGTCGTGAATGGATAATCGGCGATCTTCGGGCGCGCATTCGACACGGCTGAAATGAAGGTCGACTTGCCGGCGTTCGGCATGCCCAGCAGGCCGACGTCGGCCAGCACCTTCAGTTCCAGGCGCAGCTCGCGCCGCTCGCCTTCCTTGCCGTCGCCCTTCTGGCGCGGGGCGCGGTTGGTGGAGGACTTGAAATGGATGTTGCCCCAGCCGCCTTCGCCGCCCTTGGCCAGCATTTCGATCTGGCCGTGTTCGGTCAAGTCGGCGATGATCTCGCCGCTGACATTATCCACGATCAGCGTGCCGACCGGCATGCGCAGATGGATATCGTCGGCGCCCTTGCCGTAGCAATCGGCGCCGCGGCCAGGCTCGCCGTCCTTGGCCTTGTGCATTTTGGAGAAACGGAAATCGACCAGCGTGTTGATATTGCGGTCCGCGACCGCCCAGATGGTGCCGCCCTTGCCGCCGTCGCCGCCGTCGGGGCCGCCGAATGGCCTAAATTTCTCACGACAAAAAGATGCGCAGCCATTGCCGCCATTGCCAGCGATGACTTCGATTTTTGCTTCGTCGATAAACTTCATGATGTGCCGCCATAAAACTAAAAAGGCTCTACCTTGGGGAGAGCCTTTCGATTGAAGGCTTGCGCCTTACATGGTGCGATGTCGCTTGGGGAGCCAGGCCCGGAATGCTCCGGGCAGGCTCCCGAGGGATTACGCTGGTACTGCTTCGTCGGCAACGACGGTCACGAACTGCTTCGAACCGGCGCCCTTGACGACGAACTTGACCTTGCCTGCGACCAGCGCGAACAGGGTGTGATCCTTGCCCATGCCGACGCCTTCGCCAGCGCGCACTGGCGTGCCGCGTTGACGGATGATGATGCCGCCGGCATTGATGGCCTGGCCGCCGTAAACTTTAACGCCGAGGCGTTTTGATTCCGAGTCACGGCCGTTGCGCGTTGTGCCGCCGCCTTTTTTATGTGCCATTTAAATACTCCTTGATAGCTGGTTGACCGGTCGACGGCTTAGCCGTTGATCGAAACGATTTGGATTTCGGTAAAATTCTGGCGATGGCCTTGATGTTTCTGATAATGCTTACGACGACGCATCTTGAAAATTTTGACCTTGTCATGACGACCATGCGCCACAACCGAAACCAGCACCGTTGCACCTTCGACCAATGGGGCACCAAACTTGATGGTGTCGCCCGCGCCTACTGCGAGAACTTGATCGATGGTGATTTCGGAACCAATGTCTGCCGGTATCTGTTCTACTTTAAGTTTTTCGCCAGCGACAACTTTGTATTGTTTGCCACCGGTTTTTATG
>DASYLQ010000169.1:0-5864 GCA_036009485.1 Janthinobacterium sp. | reverse complement strand
CGGCGCTGAACAGCAGCGGCCGGTTCGGTCCCACCGGCATCAGCGGGATGGTGGGAGGATCGATGATCTTGAACGTCATCATCTCCGTGTTCGAGCTCAGATCGCCCGAGAGTTTCGCGGCTTCGCGCCGTCCAATCAGTTTTTCATAGTTTTCTTTATTGATCAGGTAATCGCGGTTGAGCTGGGCCATCTGGCTTTCCACTTCCGGCACCGCATTGCTTTGCGCCTGCAGCCGGGTATTGCGCATGCCGTATTCCTGCACCCGCGCCTTGATCGAGGCCACCTTGGCATCCGCCTCGGTCAGCGCGACCTTTAATTGCTGCAGCATCGGGCTATAGTTTTTGCCTGGATCGCTATTCGCCGGTTTCAACTTGCTTTCTTCGACCTTGCGTGCCTCCAGCTGGGCGATCAGGCGTTTGGCGGCGACAATGTCCGGATGCAGTTCGGTATATTGCATCCGCAAACTGTCGAGATTTTTGTTCAAGGCCGAGATGCGGCCATCGATTTCCGGATTGGCTATCGACGCCGGATTCAGATCCAACACCGGTTCATCGCCGGAGATCTGGCTCTTGATCGCATTGCGCGCCTCTTCCGCCTCCATCAATTCCAGCTTTGCCGTATTCAGGCTATCGGACGACATTACAAGCTGGGAAGCGTAGTCGATGCCTTGTCTAGGCAACAGCAAATTGTTTTTAAGCTTGAAATCCTTGAGCTGGTTTTCCGCCGCGATTAATTTGTCCTCGTAATTTTTAATTTGTTCATCGATGAATTGAACGGCTTTTTTCGATTCACCTTTTTTGCTGCTAAAACTACCCTCGACAAAGATGGCTAGCAAGGATTGCACCACATCGCGGACCAGTTTCGGATTTTTGTTGTTGTAACTGATAGTATAAATATCATAGGCGTTGGTGCCGCCGATTTTTATCCGGCTCATTAATTCATCGAGCTGGAGTTCATGGTCGCGCGCCGTCCTGGCGTCGATATCCAGGTCGACCATGCGCATCACGCGTTCGACGTTTGGGCGGCTCAACAGGGTCCGGCTCATGATCGACACTTGTTGTTCGACGTTGGGCACGCTGGTCATGCCCGACAACAGCGGCTTGAGTATGCTTTGGGTATCGACGAACACCCGCGCGGTAGTCTGGTAATCGTCCGGCAGAGTGATCACCTTGATCCAGCCGAGAATGGCGACCAGCCACGTCACCGCCACCGCATGCCAGCGGTATTTCCAGATGCCTTTGAGACTGGATAATAATTGGCTGATCAAGTCTTCCATATCGCCAGCCACCTTTCTGATTTAATATTTTGTTGTTTTTAATGAATTATTTATGCTTAATATACCAATAGTTTCAAATGAGAGTCTGAAAAAATTATATGGCTCCAGCAACATAAAATATTCTTAATATCCTCTGTTTTTGATGCGGCTCAAGGAAGCCTTGTATCTTTTCGCCACAGATGGCCAGCATGTGACGCTGTTGGATGAAAATGTGGCTTCCTTATTTTTATCCCAGACGCCGGATATTGATAAAAGCGCATCAAGGCGATCATCCTAACTTTCAATGTTCGAAAAGAGGCTTTTCATGAACCTTATCCATCGTCGTGGCATGCAAAAAATGATCGTCTATGCACTCGCCTGCGGAATACTCGCCGCCTGCGCCGGACGTCCGCTTTCCCGGCCCAACGAAGAAGCGGCGCCTGAGGGGGATTACCTGATTGGCGCCGGCGATTCAGTGAATATTATTGTCTGGCGCAATCCGGAAGTCTCGATGACGGTATCGGTGCGGCCGGACGGCAAAATCACCACGCCGCTGGTCGAGGATTTGCCGGCCAGCGGCAAGACATCGAGCGAATTGGCGCGCGACATAGAAAAAGCGTTGGGAAAATTTATTCAACAGCCGGTCGTTACCGTCGTCGTCATCGGTTTTGTCGGCCCTTATTCGGAACAGATCCGCGTCATCGGCGAAGCGGCCAAGCCACAAGCCTTGCCTTACCGCCAGGGCATGTCCCTGATGGATGTATTGATCGCGGTCGGCGGCGTCACCGACTTTGCGGCAGGCAACAAGGCGAGCATTATCCGCAGCCGGGATGGGAAACAGCAGAAACTGACGGTACGCCTCGATGACTTGCTCAAGGATGGCGATATCTCCGCCAATATGGCGATGCGGCCGGGCGACATCCTGCTGATTCCGGAGAGCTTTTTCTAGTTTTCCAGCTTTTTTCCTGGCGCATCAAGCGGCACTAATTTTTCTAAAAATGGGGAACTTTCACTTCGTTTTCCTTGTCTTACGGCATTGGGTTCAGCTTGTCTCTATGGCGACCTAACAGCAAACAAGTGAGGAAAAAGATGCGCCAAGACGAACAACCTATCGTTTCCTTCGACTCGCCCAGTGAATTACGCGATCTGATGATGGGGGAGGGAAAGACCGATCCGGCACTCGAGCACCCCATCGACCAGCAGCGCTTCCACATCCGCATGGCCAACTCGTTAGGCAAGAGGGAAGCGGCCAGCCTTCTCATCAAAAAAATGTATGGATGGCGCGGTTATTCCGTCGATCCCTCGACGAGCCACGCCTTGAACAAAATTACCCTGTTTGCCGAGACCGGCGGCGTCACCGTCGGGACCATGACCTTGTGCCTGGATGACGAGTCCGGCTTGCCGGCCGATGAAAATTTCCGCGACAAGATGGATGAGTTGCGCGAGCAGGGGCGGCGGCTGTGCGAACCGTCGCGCCTGGCGATCGACAAAGGCGTTTCCAAGCGCGTCTTTGCCGCCCTGATCCACATTTCCTATATTTATGCCCACAATATTCACAACTGTACCGACTACGTCATCGAGGTCAATCCGCGCCACGCGATGTTTTACAAGCGGATGCTGGGGTTCACCGATTTTGCCGAAGAAAGGATTTGCACCCGCGTCGGCGCGCCGGCGGTATTGCTGCGCCTCGAGCTGGCGTACATGGGCGAGCAAATCCGCAAATATGGCGGGCTGATGGAACAACACGGGGGGGAACGTTCCTTTTATCCGTATTTTTTTCCAACCTGGGATGAACCTGGTATCACCGACAGGCTGAAGGAAGGCCGGAGTTAACCGCGTATTCAGCTTTCGCTAAGCCTTATGAAAGCGCTTAAGCTCTCAGCCTTGCTGACTTGGGCCGTTGCCGGCCCGGGCATCCCGCTGCGCAGGAACTATTTCTGACTATTTCTGACGCAGTAGTTCACGAATAAAGTTACCAGGAATCGCATAGGTGATACCGCTGGGGGCGGTAATAGCCGCTTCTTTCAGTCCCTTGACGTAGACCATGCTGATCACGCCATACACCAGCCCGGTCTCGGCATCGTACAGCGGACTGCCGCTGCTGCCGGGATACGCGGTCGCATCGAGCTGAAAGACGGCGAACGGCGGCTTTTGCAGTTGCGCCACTACCTTGGCGTCCAATTTCTTCGCGTCGGGCGCGGGCATCACTACCGGCGTAATCGATGACACCATGGCGCGGTGGGTGACGTGGTGCAGGCCGAGTATCATTCCCAACGGAAAGCCAGTGAAGGCCATCGCCTGGCCTTCGCTGACTTTGCCGGAATCGCCCAGCTGCAGCGCCGGCAAGGGCGCGCCGCCAATCCGCAGCTGCGCCAGGTCATGCTCCTGGTCGAGCGCGACAAGGACGGCGCCCCTGAACTGGGTGCTGTCGCCAGTACTGCTCAGTATGCCGATGGTTTCCTCGTCCTTGCTGTCGCCTTCCCGTATTTTCTGGACGACGTGCGCCGCTGTCACGATGGTCAAGCCGTCGCCGCTGACAAAACCCGTGCCGATAAAGGCCAGCGCCGGGCTGTGCGTTTTTTGATAACTGCCGATGCCGACAATCGATGGTTTGACCCGCTCGATCACAGGCACCAGTTGCTCGGCGCGCAGTGCGGCGCTGGCGCCGGCAAGGACCAGGCAAGACAGGAGTTTTAGCTTATTCATCAGCTCGAATCCCCGTGGACGGCGCGGGCCGCGCCCGCAGCGCGGCGCCATATAAAACGAGAAAGAACAGCAAGCCAAGGCGGGGAACGTCCAGCAGGCTGTCGAACAAGCCGACCACCAGGAAGCCGGCCAGCGAGGCGAGATAAATGACGGCTTGGCGGTCGGAGGACAAAGCGGCCTGTTTCAGCAAGCTGGCCAGGACACTGAGCAACAAGCCGGCAAACGATACCAGGCCTACAAGGCCGAGTTCGAAATACAGGTTCAAGAATAGGCTTTTGATGTGCCAGGGAAAATGATAGCGGTCGCTGCTGAAAAACCAGTAATTATTTCCTTCGGTAAATGAACCGTTATGCAGCAGTTCGATGTTGTTATCCATGTCGAGCAAACTGAGGTTATCGATATCCAGCGTCGATTGCCTGTCTTCGACCGCCAGTTCAAGTTGCACGGGCGCGCGCAGCGGCCAAGCCGCACTGCCGAGAGGCCCGGAAACGAGCGCGCTTTCATAGTGATGCCAAAGCGTGTCGGGCTTGTCCAGACTGAGTGGCACATGGATGCAATTTTGCTGGTACAGCAGCAGCCGCTCGCAAATGTTGACATGGATGATGGCTGAAGCATGGGCATGGCGGATGTCCGCCCTGAACAGATAGCGGGTATGCGGGCGAATGGGGATACGCTGCAGCAGCCTCACCATTTCGCCATAGCCCAACATATATTCCGCCGCCTGCAGACGCAGGTACCGGTTGCTCCCCTCGTCGACATAGGTCAGCGTGCCTGGCACTTCATGTAAGGGATTACGCCAGAAATAGCTTATCGGGAACCTTCCCAGGCCCATGCCGAAGGCGTAGGTCGGCAGGTCGCCATCCATCATGCCCACCACGGCTGTCCAATGCCGCAGCCGGGACTGCCAATCCCTGTGTATGGTGGCGAAGCGTTCCGAAGCGTAATAACTGGCGGAAATCGGAATGACCAGCATGAGCAGGATGAAGGTGCAGGCCGCTACCGTCAGGCTGTTGCGGTTTAAACGCCACAATGGCGGCCTTAAGATCTGGTTCACGCCGATTGCCGACAAGGCGAGCGCGGCGACGAGGGTGGCTGGCCCGAGTCCGGCCACACCGGCCCGATGCCAGGCTATCCACAGTGTATTGAGCAGAAGGCAGGCAAAAGCCGGCAGGGCCACGACAGCCGCGTCTATGCGCCGGCGTGGCGCCGGTCTGGCCGCGCTCCAGGCCGCGGCTGAGCACACCGATAAGGAAAAGCCGAACAGCAGATAGGGTGGTTTCAGCCAGCCGGCAGCGGCGCCGCCGCCTTCGCCCAGCACTAAGACCAGAAGCAATTCGATGACGAGGGCGCACAAGAGGCTGGCCGGCAGCCAGCGCCAGCGCATCGGTAGGGCGGCCAGCACGAAGGCCGCAGCCAGCGTCGCCAGTCCCGCCGCGAAGCCACGGTAACCGCTGGTGGCGAAGACCAGCGCCAGTGCCGGCGGGCACCGGCGGCCAGCGCGGCGGCAGTGCCGCGGCGCCAGGAAAACGCATGGTTTTGCCGGGCGGATAGCGCCAGGAAGAGGACGATGATGGCGGCGGAACAGCCGTAGCCGGCATACAGGCCGCGTGAAAAGGTGGTCAGGCCGGCATGGGCGGCAAGCGCCAGCAAGCCTAGCGCGGCGACCGTCCTGGGCCGGGATTGCCGTATCAGCAGCCAGGCAGCGACCAAGGGAAAACACAAGGCGAGATAGGCATCGAGCGTGGCGCCGCCGGTGTGCATGCCGGAAAATGGCGCGCTGCTACGGTAGTCGCTGGAAAAATTTGTCAAGCCGGGGAATACCAGGCGCTCCCAGAGGTCTGCCAGCGCGACCATGGTCAAGCCAGCCAGCATTCCAGGTATGAAATATTTGCGCATGCCTGAC
>DASYLQ010000168.1:0-4712 GCA_036009485.1 Janthinobacterium sp. | reverse complement strand
CTCAGGTCGCTGGCCTCGATGCGGTCAAGGAAATGCGTCGCCAGCCCGGTGGCGGAAATCTCTTTCTTGTGCAGCAGCGTGGACAGCTCTTTGATGGTTTTTGTATGCATGGCGTTTCTTCAGATTCGGTTCGGCTGGTTGTCGCGGTGATGGGAGGTTCCCTTATTCGATGACCTTCGGGACGAGATACAAGCCGTCCTGGGTCTTCGGCGCCACCGCCTGGTAGTCGGCGCGGTGATCGGTTTCGGTGGCCGCGTCCGGGCGCAGGCGCAAGGCGACCGTTTTCATATGCGCGCTCATGTGCGCCGCCAGCGGGTGGCTGAGCGGGGCGACGCCGCTGGTGTCGACCGCCTGCATCCGCTCGGCCAGCGCAAAGATGCCGTTCAATTGCGTCAGCGCGGTGGCGGCCTGTTCGTCGCCCATTTCAAGCTGGGCCAGGTTGGCGATGCGTTTTACGTCGGATAGGGTCAGGGACATGGCGAATGGCGCGGGCGGGCCGCGTGGTCTGTTAAGTTGGCGTATTCATAAAACGCGGATTTTTAGTGGCATTTTGCCTACAAAAGCCGGCGGATGCGGCGCAAATTCCTGTTCGTCGTGCCGCACTTTTGAGTGGTTTTTGGGCAAATCTCGTTCAAATTATAAGGTAGAATGGCGGGTTAATGCGTTGCCGGCGCAGAAACACCGCAGCCGCAGCATATAAAAGACAGCATCGGCGTGCCAGCGCACGCTTTGATATTCCCTATAACGGCTTATGCGCAGCAGCTTTGCGCCACACAGGACACTCATGTTTGGTTTTTTACGCAGGTATATTTCCACCGATCTGGCCATCGACTTGGGCACGGCCAACACCCTGATCTATGTGCGCGGCCTGGGCATCGTCCTTGACGAACCATCGGTCGTGGCGATCCGCCAGGAAGGCGGCCCGAACGGCAAGAAGACGATCCAGGCGGTCGGCAAGGAAGCCAAGCAAATGCTCGGCAAGGTACCCGGCAATATCGAGGCGATCCGGCCGATGAAGGATGGCGTGATCGCCGACTTCACCGTCACCGAGCAAATGCTCAAGCAGTTCATCCGCATGGTGCACGACTCCAAATTTTTCCGTCCCTCGCCGCGCATCATCATCTGCGTGCCCTGCGGCTCGACCCAGGTCGAACGGCGCGCCATCCGCGAGTCGGCGCTCGGCGCCGGCGCCTCCCAGGTGTACCTGATCGAAGAACCGATGGCGGCGGCGATCGGCGCCGGCCTGCCGGTGTCGGATGCGACCGGCTCGATGGTGGTCGACATCGGCGGCGGTACCACCGAAGTCGGCATCATCTCGCTCGGCGGCATGGTCTACAAGGGTTCGGTGCGCGTCGGCGGCGACAAGTTCGACGAAGCCATCGTCAACTACATCCGCCGCAACTACGGCATGCTGATCGGCGAGCAGACCGCCGAGGCGATCAAGAAGGCCATCGGTTCCGCCTTCCCTGGTTCGGAAGTCAAGGAGATGGAAGTCAAGGGCCGCAACCTGTCCGAAGGCATCCCGCGCTCGTTCACCATCTCGTCCAACGAGATCCTGGAAGCGCTGACCGACCCGCTCAACAATATCGTCTCCGCCGTCAAGAACGCGCTGGAGCAGACCCCGCCCGAACTCGGCGCCGACATCGCCGAAAAAGGCATGATGCTGACCGGCGGCGGCGCCTTGCTGCGCGACCTGGACCGGCTGCTGATGGAGGAAACCGGCTTGCCGGTGCTGGTCGCCGAGGATCCGCTCACCTGCGTGGTGCGCGGTTCCGGGATGGCCCTGGAACGGATGGATAAGCTGGGTTCCATCTTCTCCTACGAATAACAACAAAGATGGGCCGGGACAGTGTTCCGGCCCATCGCAGTTCAGGCTGAGCGTTTGGCCCCGGGCCGGCTCGTTGGCGCGCGTGCGTCGGATTATTGGAAGTCATGGAATACAGTCCTCCGCCACTTTTCAAGCAAGGCGCTTCGGCGCGGGTCAAGGTGATCGTGTTCGCATGCATCTCGGTGGCGCTGTTGCTGGTCGATTCGCGCATGCACTCGCTGTCGGCGCTGCGCCAGGCCGTCGGCACCGTGCTATATCCGCTGCAAATGGCGGCCCTGGCGCCGCGCAACCTCATCTACGGCGTCGGCGATTATTTTTCCTCCCTGTCGGCGCTGCAACAGCAAGTCGATGAATTGAAGCGGCAGCAGATCGCCACCGCCCAGACCCTGCAGCAAGCCCAGCTCAGCCTCACCGAAAACCAGCACCTGCGCCAGTTGATGGAGGCGCGCCAGCACGTGCCGGTGAAGTCGATGCTGGCCGAGATCCTGTACGACACGCGCGACGCCAGTTCGCGCAAGATCGTGCTGGACCGCGGCACCCGGCAAGGCGTGGCGCCGGGCCTGCCGGTGATCGACAATCTCGGCGTGGTGGGGCAGGTGACGCGGGTCTTTCCCTTCACGTCGGAAGTGACGCTGCTGACCGACAAGGAGCAGGCGATTCCGGTGCAGGTGCTGCGCAATGGCTTGCGCAGCGTCGCCTACGGACATGACAAGGCCGGCATGCTCGACCTGCGCTTCGTCGAGCCGAACGCCGACATCCTGGTCGGCGACGTGCTGATCACTTCCGGCCTGGATGGCGTGTATCCGGCCGGCCTGGCGGTGGCGCGCGTGGTCAAGGTCGAAAACAATGCCAACGGCGCTTTCGGCACGGTGCTGTGCCAGCCGCTGGCCGGGGTCGGCAAGAATACCCAGTTGCTGGTGCTGATGGCGGCGCCGGACATGCCGCCGCGGCCGCCGGACGAAGAAATCAAGACCGGCAAGAAGCGCGCCGGCAAGATGGCGCCGATCAAGGATGCGCCGGCCGATGCGGCCAAGGAAGAGGCCAAACCCGCCGCCGCCGCCGCCCCCGCCGCGGCCAAAACCAGGGAGACCCCATGAACCGCCCGCACTATATCCTGCTGCCGGTCAGCCCCGTCTTCATCGCCTTCAGCCTGTTCTTCGCCTTTTTGCTGAACCTGCTGCCATGGGGACGCTTCGTCGGCGCGCCGGATTTCGTCGCGCTGGTGCTGGTGTTCTGGGGCGTGCACCAGCCGCGCAAGGTCGGCATCGGCACCGCCTTTTTCCTCGGCCTGCTGATGGACGTGCAGGATGCCACGCTGCTGGGAGAGAACGCGCTGGCCTACACGTTGCTGTCGTATTTCGCGATCATGATGCACCGCCGCGTGCTGTGGTTCCCCATCATCACCCAGGCCATGCACGTGCTGCCGCTGCTGCTGTTGACGCAGGCGGTGCAGATGCTGGTGCGGCTGATGGTGTCCGGGCGCTTCTCCGGCTGGCTGTATTTCGCCGAAAGCTTCGTCGCGGTGCTGCTGTGGCCCGTGGTCACCTGGATCTTGCTGGCGCCGCAGCGGCGCGCGGTGGACCGCGACCATACCCGGCCGATCTAGGTTTTTGATCGAGACATACGGACGCGCATGACTGAATTTAATGACACCGAACGTGAACTGCATTTCTTTCGCCTGCGCCTGACGGCGCTGGGCGCGCTGGTGTTCATCTGCTTCGCGCTGCTGCTGGCGCGCTTTGTCTGGCTGCAGGTGGTCAGGCACAGCCAGTACGCCGCGCAGGCCGACGACAACCGTATCGCCCTGGTGCCGGTGGTGCCCAACCGCGGCCTGATCCTGGACCGCAACGGCGTGGTCCTGGCGCGCAATTTCTCGGCCTATACGCTGGAAGTGACGCCGTCCAAGCTGCAGGCCAGCCTGGACGATGTCATCGACGAATTGTCCAAGCTGGTGACGGTGGAAGTGAAGGACCGCAAGCGCTTCAAGAAGCTGCTGGAAGAGTCGAAAAATTTCGAAAGCGTGCCGCTGCGCACCCGCCTCAGCGACGAGGAAGTGGCGCGCTTCACGGCGCAGCGCTTCCGCTTTCCCGGCGTCGAAGTGCAGGCGCGCCTGTTCCGCCAATATCCGCTGGGCGAGATCGCCTCGAACGTTATCGGCTACATCGGCCGCATCAACCAGGCCGAGGCCGAGGCCATCGACGCCACCGACGACGCCTCCAACTACAACGGCACCGACCATATCGGCAAGGAAGGCCTGGAAAAGAGTTACGAAAAGCAATTGCATGGCACCACAGGCTACGAGGAAGTCGAAGTGACGGCCGGCGGGCGCGCCGTCAACACCCTGTCGCGCACCGCCGCGGTGCCGGGCAATAACCTGATCCTGTCGATCGACATCGAGCTGCAAAAGGTGGCCGAGGAAGCCTTCGGCGAATGGCGCGGCGCGCTGGTGGCGATCGACCCCTCCACCGGCGACGTGCTGGCCTACGTCTCCAGGCCGGGCTACGACCCGAACCTGTTCGTCGACGGCATCGACCAGCAAAGCTGGAGCGACCTGAATACCTCGCTCGACCGGCCGATGGTCAACCGGCCGCTGTCCGGCACCTATGCGCCGGGCTCGACCTTCAAGCCCTTCATGGCGCTGGCGGCGCTGGAACTGGGCGTGCGCACGCCCAGCCAGGCCATCTTCGATCCCGGCTTCTATATGCTGGGCGGGCACAAGTTCCGCGACGACGTGGCCGGCGGCCACGGCACGGTCGACATGCACAAGTCGATCGTGGTGTCGTGCAATACCTACTATTACGTCCTCGGCCACGACATCGGCATCGACGCCATCCACGATTTCATGAAGCCCTTCGGCTTCGGCCAGCAGACCGGCATCGACCTG
>DASYLQ010000167.1:0-5978 GCA_036009485.1 Janthinobacterium sp. | reverse complement strand
GCAGTTTGAAGTGCTGTCCACCAATGGCGACACCTTCCTCGGCGGCGAGGACTTCGACCAGCGCATCATCGACCACGTCATCACCGAGTTCAAGCGGACCAGCGGCATCGATCTGGGCCGCGATCCGATTGCGCTGCAGCGCATCAAGAGCGCCGCCGAGCGCGCCAAGATCGAATTATCCACGGCCCAGCAAACGGACCTCAACGAGCCTTACATCGCGATGGCGAACGGCTCGCCGGCGCACCTGACCTTGCGCCTGACGCGCGCCAAGCTGGAGTCGCTGGTCGAAGATCTGATCGAGCAAACCATCGCGCCCTGCCGCATCGCCCTGAAGGATGCCGGCCTCGATACCGACAAAATCGGCGACGTGATCCTGGTGGGCGGCATGACGCGCATGCCCAAGGTGCAGGAAAAAGTGCGGGAATTTTTTGGCAAGGAGGCGCGCAAGGATGTCAATCCGGACGAGGCGGTGGCCGTCGGCGCCGCCATCCAGGGTTCGGTGCTGGCGGGCGAGCGCACCGACTTGCTGCTGATGGACGTGACGCCGCTGTCGCTCGGCATCGAGACGCTGGGCGGCGTCATGACCAAGATGATCCAGAAAAACACGACCATCCCGACCAAGTTCAGCCAGGTCTTTTCGACGGCGGAAGACAACCAGCCTGCGGTGACGATCAAGGTGTACCAGGGCGAACGCGAAATTGTCGGCGGCAACAAGTTGCTGGGGGAATTCAATTTGATCGGCATTCCGCCGGCGCCGCGCGGCATGCCGCAAATTGACGTGAGCTTCGATATCGACGCCAACGGTATCTTGCATGTGGGCGCCAAGGACAAGGCTAGCGGCAAGGAAAACAAGATCACCATCAAGGCCAATTCCGGCTTGAGCGAAGCGGAAATCCAAAAGATGGTGCAGGATGCCGCGGCCCACGCCGAAGAAGACAAGCGCGTGAAGGAAGTGACGGAAAGCCGCAACGCCGCCGACGCGCTGATCCATTCGACCCGCAAGACGCTGGGCGAATATGGGGACAAACTCGATAGCGCTGGAAAGGAAAGGATCGAGGCGGCGATCAAGAGTCTGGAGAGTGTGTTGAACGGAAACGACAAAGCCGAGATCGATAGCAGGATCGCCGCACTGTCGAGTGCGGCGCAAAAGCTGGGCGAGAAAATGTACGCCGATGCACAACAAGCTGGCGGCGCGACGGCGGACGCGGGCGAAACCACAGCGGACCGTCCCAAGGCGGAGAACGACGATGTGGTCGATGCCGACTTCAAGGAAGTCAAAAAATAATGTTCGTATGACTAAGCTGTTACGTTTCAAGAATCGTTTGGAGGCGGGAAAATTGTTGGCGAGACGGCTAGGCGCCTATGCCCATCGCGGCGATGTCATCGTACTTGCATTGCCGCGCGGCGGCGTCCCCGTGGGTTTTTCCGTCGCCCAGGCGCTTCAAGCGCCGCTCGACATCTTGCAGGTGCGCAAGCTTGGCGTTCCCGGTCACGAAGAGTGTGCGATGGGGGCCATTGCGAATGGCGGTTTGTGCGTGCTGCAGCCTGAAGTGCTGGGAGCCCTGAAGATACCAAGAGAGATGGTGGAAGTTCTTGCACAGCGCAAGTTGCGCGAGATGGCGCTGCATGAAAAACTGTATCGCGCGAACCGGCCGGCGCTCGATGTGCGCCAGCATGTGGTGATCCTGGTCGATGACGGCCTGGCCACCGGCTCGACGATGCTCGCCGCCGTGCATGTCCTGCGCAAAGGGGAGCCCGCGCGCGTGATCGCTGCCGTTCCGGTCGCACCGCGCGACGTTTGCCGGGCCTTGCGCTCCGAAGTCGATGACATGATTTGTCTGCATACGCCTGTGCCGTTTTATTCTGTCGGCCTGTGGTATGAGGATTTTGAACAGATCAGTGATGATGAGGTCAAAACGCTGCTCGACGTGGCCTATCGGGAGCAAGCGCAAGGCCGGCAGGTCTTGGCCGCCGACCAGGCAGCCAAGAATAGAAATCAGGACGCGAGGCGGCACTGATGCGCGGCTCGGTTGGCCAGCCAAAGGGGCCAGGCCAGCGTCTTTACTCGACGCTGAATACCTGCAGTCCGGCTTCGCTGGCCTGCGGACCCTTGGTATGGACCACGTAAAGCTTCTTCAGCGAAGGGATATACGTCGCGGTCTTGCCTCCCAGGGTATCGATATGCTGCTGGATCGCGTAATGGTCCTTGTCGATCTGGCGCAGGACGTCGAGACCGCCGGCGCCGGCGATGTACAGGCGCTTATGCACACCGTCGAAAATCATTTCGTCGGAAACGTCGATGATATCCAGCGACTGGACCACGGATCCGTCGGCGGCGTCGAGCACGAACAGCTTGCCCGGCTTGCGCGAACCGATGAACAGGCGCTTCGTCGCCGGATCGAAGGCCATGGCCGAATTCACGCCGGGGCCGGGAATCTTCCAGGTAGCGCTCAGCTTGCGCGTCTTCAAGTCGATGACGCCGACCTGGTTCTTGTCGCGCATATTGACGAACAGGCGCCCGCCGGCATCGTCGATGGCCATGGCCTTCAACTGTCCGGCCGGGACATCGATTTTTCCCATGACGGACCCATCGGCGAGCGAGATCAGGCTGATATAAGCGCTGTCCTTCTGCGATTTCGCGCCGCCGTTGCCGAGATAGAAAATACCGCTTTTCCGGTCCGCGACGCCGCTGTCGGGCTGGGGTGCCAGCGGAATCGTCTTTTCCACCTTGAAGGTTTTGGTATCGACCACCTCGACGTCGGCGGCGGCGCCATCGGCGATGTAGAGATGCGCGCCCTGGTCCGCCAGCACCAGCTTGTGCGGCGACTTGGACACGCCCAGGTGGCTGGCCACATGGCGGCCGTCGGGAAGGCTGAACACTTCGATCGAGCCATACGTTTCAGTGGGAACATACATCAGCGAGTGCGCCAGGTCGACCGCGAAATGGTCGAAATCGCCGCCGCTGACATGCGGCAGCGGCGTCGTCGACAGCAGGGTCAGGGGTGCCGCCGCCGTCTGCGCATGCAGCGACGCCGAGGAGGCCACAAGGGCGCAGGCAAGGAGGGATAATTTCAGCGTGCTTTTCATGGTGTGTGCTCAGGTTGGTGAGGCGGGACCGCCTAAAAAATACTCGTGTTGCCGAGAGCCGGGCCGGCCAGCCGCCCCGGCGCTGGCTTTATTGTGCGTATTGCGCGCCCAGTCCTTGCCAGCCGCCGCCCAGGGCCTTGATCAGCAAGACGCTGGAGGCCAGTCGGCGCGCCGACAATTGCTCGTCGAGACGTTCGTTTTGCAGCGCGATGGTTTGCGCCGTGACCACGTCCAGGTAGCTGACGGCGCCGGCCTGGAAACGGTTGCTGGTCAGTTGCAGCGCCAGCGCCGCGGACGAGGTGGCCAAGTCCTGGTGTTCCTTTTCGTTGGCCAGCGTGTGCAGGTCGGAAAGGCTGTCTTCCACCTGCTGCAGCGATTGCAAGACCGTTTGCCGGTAGTCGGCCACGGCGCCGTCATATTGCGCCGTCGCGTTGGCCAGCATGGCCTTGCGCTGGCCGCCGTCGAACACGGTGCCGACCAGCTGCGGGCCGATGGCCCAGAACAGGCTGGGCGCGCTCAGCCACGGCGCCAGATAGGTGCTTTCCAGGCCGACTGCGCCCGTTAATTGCAAGGCCGGGAAGAAGGCCGCATGCGCTTGCCCTATTTGCGCATTGGCGGCGGCGACGCGGCGTTCGGCCGCGGCGATGTCCGGCCTGCGCTGCAGCAATTGCGAGGGCAGCGCCGGCGGGATAACGGGCGGCGTTTTGGCGATGCCGGTCGGCGCCAGCGTGAACGTCGAGGCCGGCTGTCCGATCAGGGTGGCGATGGCGTGCAGCAACATGGCGCGCTGGCTGTCGATATCGCTGTCCTGGGCGCGCGCGCTTTCCAGCTGCGTGCGCGCCTGCGCCACGGCCGACGCATCGATGGCGCCATTCTGCAATTGCTGTTGCAGGATGTCGAGCGCCGCGGCGTAAGCCTTGACGGTGCGGTCCAGCAGCATTTTCTGGTTTTCCAGCGAGCGCAGCTGGAAATAGTTGAGCGCCAGGTCGCTGCCGACCGACAGGCGCACCGCCTGCAGGTCCGCTTCGCTGGCCTGGGCGTAGCCCTGCGCTGTGGTGACGGCGTCCTGGATACGGCCAAACAAGTCCGGCTCCCACGAGGCGTTCAAGCCGAGGGAATGGTCGGGCACCGTTTTCCCGGCCAGGGAACTGCCGGCCCGGTTCGCCGACGTGCGGAAGGGAATGCTGGAGACATTGGCCGACACAGTCGGGAAAAAGCCGGCCTGCTGGTAGTCGACCTGCGCGCGGGCTTGCTGCAATTGCGCCAGCGCCTTGCGCACCGTCTGGCTGGAGATGTCGACCTGCGCTTCCAGCCGGTTCAATTCCTCGTCCTGGAAGATGCTCCACCAGGCGCCGCGCGGCTGCTGGTCGCCCGGCTCGGCGACCGCCCAGCCGGGCGCTCCAGTGAAGTGCGCCGGCAGATCCACCGCAGGTTTGGCGTACTCGGGCAGGGTAGAGCAGGCGCACAGCGCCGCGGCTGCGGCGACCATCAGCAGCCGCTGTCCATGCCGGTAGAAAGAGGATGGCTTCATCGATCGGTATCTCATCTGTATCTCGTCTTTAGGTCGGCTGCGGCTCAGGATGCCTGGGGCGCGATGCGCACCGTCTGGCCGGCGCTGATCGAATCGCCGGGATTGTCGATGACGCGCTCCCTGGCATCCAGGCCGCTGGTAATTTCCATATGCGTGCCAAAGTCGCGCCCGACGCTGATCTTGCGCAGCACCGTCTTGTTGTCGGCGCCGACCACCACGACGTTCAAGCCGTCCGGACGGAACAGGATGGCGCTCACCGGCAAGTCCAGCGCCGGATGGCTGGAACGCAACCCGAAGTGCATTTGCACATACGCGCCCGGCATCAGGCGATGGTCGCGGTTGTCGACGTCGACCTCGACCCGCAGCGTGCGGCTGGCCGGGTCGATGGTGCCGGCGTTGCGCACCACCTTGGCGGCGAATTGCTGGCCCGGATACTGTGCCGTGCTCAGGTACACCGACGTGTCGGCAGCGATGAAAGCGGCATCGTTTTGCGGCACGTCGGCGAAGACGCGCAGGGTATCGACCTGTTGTACATGGAACAGTTCGCCGGCATTCGCCGACAGCCCGGGCGAACCGCCGGCGGTGACCAGGGCGCCGACGTCGACGTTGCGCGCCGTGACCACGCCGCCGAAGGGGGCGCGGATCGATTCGTAGGAGGCCAGCTCGGTCAGGCGCTGGACGTTGGCGTCGGCCGACGACAGCATGGCGCGCTTGGCCTCCATGTCGGCGAGGCGGGTGTCGGCGTCCTGGGCCGACACGGATTGGGTTTTTACCATCGTCTGCCAGCGTTCCGAGGTCGTCTTCGCCAGGGTGAAGTTGGCTTGCGCGGTCGCCAGGTCGGCTTGCGCCTGGCGCAACTGGGCGTCCAGCTCGGGCGTGCGGATCAGCGCCAGCTCCTGGCCTTGCTTCACGGCCGCTCCGATATCCGTGTTCCAGCGCTGGACATAACCGCTGCTGCGGGCATAGATCGCGGCGTCGGCGAAGGGCATGGCGGCGCCGGGCAGCAGCAGCTCCTGCTCGGCGGGCGCGCTTTTCGGCGCGATCACCGCGACGATGAGGGCGTTCTGCGCTTCGGTCTGTTGCGTCAGCGCGCTGGCCGCCTGGATGCGCGGCAGGATGCCGGCGGCGAGCAAGGCCAGGGCAATGGCCGCCAGCGAGAAGGGCAGGGCCAGGCTGCGCTTCGGGCGCGACGCGGCGTCGGTTTCATATTGTTGTGGGTTGGATTTCATCGCTGCTTCCTCAAATTCGTTTTAAAACCCGGTCGCCGGGGCCATCGCGCTGGTTTGCTTGCGGCGGTCGAGCCAGGCATGGACCATGCCGAACACGACCGGAATAAAGATCAGTGTCGATACCGTACCCA
>DASYLQ010000166.1:0-11903 GCA_036009485.1 Janthinobacterium sp. | reverse complement strand
GCAGCGGCAGCGGCGAGCAGGATAGCAAGGAGCTCGGCGGCGCCAACGGTCAATCGGCCGGCAGCAATGAAAAGATCCGTCCGGCCAACGAAATCGGCAAGGATCAGCGTTGATCAGGAAGCCAGGAACTGGTGCAGCGATTGCACCGCCGCGGCGCCCTCGCCGACCGCCGCCGCGACCCGCTTGACGGAACCGGCGCGGACATCGCCGACGGCGAAGATGCCGGGCCGACTGCTCTCGAGGAAATGCGGCGCGCGCTCCAGCGGCCAGTGCTCTTTCTGCGCCGCGTTGTTGCCGGTCAGCACGAAGGCCTTGTCGTCCAGCGCCACGCAATCGCCCAGCCAGGCGGTGTTCGGTTCGGCGCCGAGGAACAGGAAGACATGGCGCACCGCCACGTCTTCGGGCGCGCCGCCGCGCCGACGCCAGCGCACCCCTTCCAGCTTGGTATCGCCTTGCAGCTCGACGATCTCGGTGCGTGCGTGCAGCGCGATGTTGGCCGTCGCCGTGATGCGCTGGATCAGGTAGTGCGACATGCTGGCCGCCAGCCCGTCGGCGCGGACGATGATGTGGACCCGGCTGGCGAAGCGCGACAGGAAGACCGCCGCCTGGCCGGCCGAATTGCCGCCGCCGACGATGATGATTTCTTCCTTGCCGCAAAAGGTCGCTTCCATGAACGAGGCGCTGTAATACACGCCGCGGCCCTCGAACCGTCCCAGGTTCGGCAGCGCGGGCTTGCGGTAGCGCGCCCCGGTGGCGATGACGATGGCGCGCGCGTGCACCTTTTCCTGATTGTCCAGGCCGATACCGAAGCCATTGCCGCTGTCGCAATCGACACTCAATACCCGCACCGGGATCGCCACTTCGGCGCCGAACTTGCGCGCCTGCGACAGGCCGCGCCCGGCCAGCGCCTGGCCCGAGATGCCGGTCGGGAAACCGAAATAATTTTCGATCCTGGAACTGGTGCCGGCCTGGCCGCCCGGCGCCTTGGCGTCCAGCACGACCACGCTCAAGCCCTCCGACGCCGCATACACGGCCGCCGCCAGTCCGGCCGGGCCGGCGCCGACCACCGCCAGGTCGAAGGATTTGCCGTCCAGCGGATCCGGGCTGTGGCCGACGGCGTCGGCCAGTTCGCGCGTGGTGGGTTTTTTCAAGACCTTGCCGAGCGGCGTGATCACCACCGGGATATCGTCCGGCGCGGCGGCGAAGCGGCTCAGCAGGTCGGCCGCGCCTTCGTGCTGCTCGAGGTCGAAATAGGCCGATGGCTGGCCGTTGCGGGCCAGGAACTGGCGCAGGCGCAACGTGTCGGCCGAATGCTGCGAACCGATCAGCGTGACGCCGCCCTTGGCATCCTGCATGAAGGCGACGCGGCGCAGGATAAAGGCGCGCATGATGGTTTCGCTGAGTTCCGCCTCGGCGATGACCAGGGTGCGCAGCGAATCCTCGTCGATGACGATGACGTCGCAATCGCTGAGCGCGCGGCCGGTGGCCACGGCGGCGCGGCCGGCCAGCGTGCCGACTTCGCCGGTGAAATTGCCGGGGCCGAGGCTGCCGACCAGGTGCGCCCCGTTGACCGAGCTGCGTTCGACCTCGATAGCACCGGAGACGATCACGTACATCGGCACGTGCCGCTCGCCCTCGCGGAACAGCGCTTCGCCGGCGCGGAAGATGCGCCGCTCGCCGTAGCGGCTCATCAGCTCGAATTGCTCCTGGTTCAGGGTCGGAAAGACTTGGTGGCGCCGGCCGCCGTCCGCCATTAAAAGGTCGCCGCTTTTACTTTTGTCAGTCATGTGCCGTCCAGGTATGCTTTTTCCCCAAGGCCATACTCTACAGTATTCGGCAACACTCGGCGGGCGCGGATCACTCCAGGCCGGCGGTATGCAGTCGCGTCTTCAGGCGCCGCACTTCGTCGGACAGGTCGACCACCAGGGCCGCCAGTTCCTCGTTGGCGTCGAAGGCGCGCTCGATTTCGCGCAGCCGGCGCGCGCGCACCAGGTCGACACTGGTGAAGCGCCAGCCGGTGTCGCGCTCGGCGCCGTCGAGCAGGATGCCGGTCTGCACCCGCTGCACCACCCAGTCCGGTTCGACCGCGCAGGCGCGCGCCAATTCTTCCACCGTCAGCGCCGCTTCGTCGAGCAGCACGCCGGTGAGGATCTTGTCTGTCTGTCGCATATTCATGCCCCCGTCTAACGGCGCGGATCGAAATCCATTTCGCGCGCCATGGTTTGATACAGTTCGCGCGCCCGCCCCGTGTTGGCGGGCGGCAAGACCACTTCCAGCATCAGGTACAGGTCGCCCGGAGGGGCGGCGGGAATGCCGCGGCCTTTCAGGCGCAGCTTGCGCCCGGTCTGAGAGTTTTCCGGCACCGTCACGGTCACCGTGCCGGACGGCGTCTGCACGTCGATCTGCGCGCCCAGCGCCGCTTCCCACGGCGCCACCGGCACGGTGGCGGTGACGTCGCGGCCGTCGACGCGGTAGCGCGGGTCCGGCCTGAACTGGATTTCCAGGTACAGGTCGCCGGCCGGCGCGCCGCCGCTGCCGGGCTGGCCCTGGCCGGACAGGCGCAATTGCTGGCCCGCCGTCACGCCTTTCGGAATGGTGACGCTGAGGGTGCGCTCCTGGGTGATCACGCGGCCCTGCGCATCGACTTGCGGCACGCGCAGGCTGATGCTGCGGGTCGCGCCCTGGTAGGCGTCGGCCAGGTCGATGACGATGGTGGCGTGGCTATCCTCGCCGCGCATCTGGAAAGCGGCGCCGCCGGCGCGGCGCCGTCCGCCGACGTGGGCGAACAGGTCGGCGAAGAAGTCGTCGTCGGGCATGCCGCCGCCAGCCGCCGCGCCGAAGCCCGGCTCGAAACCGGCGCCCCAGTCCGGCGGCGGACGGAATTCCTGGCCGGGGCGCTGGCCGCGGCCCAACTCGTCGTAGGCGGCGCGTTTCTCGGAATCGCCCAGCACCTCGTAGGCTTCGTTGAGTTCCTTGGTACGCTTCTCGGCGTCTTTTTCCTTGCTGACGTCGGGATGATATTTGCGCACCAGCTTGCGGTAGGCTTTCTTGATTTCGTCCGCCGAGGCCGATTTATCGACGCCCAGCGCGGCGTAATAATTTTTATATTCCACAGCGCTCTCCAGTACAGGTCAGAGCGGGCGGGCCCGCCGCTCGCCGTCAGATTACCTGAAACGGCGGCGGTCGGGCGTCCGCCTGGGATCAGTGCACCAGCCGCGCCGACGAGACGCGTCCGGCCAGGCCGGGGCCCAGGTCGGGATAGGTGCCCGGGCCGAAAACCCGGCACAGGCCGCGGTATTCGGCGTCGCTGCAAAACTGCCAGGTGCCGTCGTCGATGCGCACGCTGACGGCGCGGTCGTTGAAGCCGATCTGCACGAAATCGCCGGTGTCGCGCACGATGCGCGTGGAATTGCCTTCCAGGCCAGGCCGGGAAAAGAATTCGACCATGCCGCGCGGGCCGCGCTCGCGCTCGCGCTCCATCCGGCCATTGCCGCGGCCGACCTCGCGCGCCGACGAGATCCTGTCGTTGAAACGCTCCAGCAGCGGATATTCGCCGGGGCCGAATTCGGCGCAAAAGCCGCGGAAATCGGCGTCGATGCAGACTTCCCAGCGGCCCGAACGCACCACCATGCTGGAAGCCTTGTCGTTGAAGCCCAGTTGCGCCAGGTCCGGGCTGACTTCGCGCAGCGTCACTTCGCGACCGCGGAAATGGTCCTGCGAATACAGCGTCAGCTCGCCCGCCCCGGCGGCCAGCGGCGCCAGAACGGAAGCGGCCAGCAGCGCCAGGGTCCATCCTCGCGCCAGGGTCAATGCTCGTTTGATCATGATTTCTAAACCTTTCTGTTTTTTATAGTAAACCGCAAGGCGGCGGCAGATTCTACCGCCAGCCGTCGCGTCTTGCTGCACGCTTGCGTTTGCGCGGCGGCGCGGACAGCGCCGCGAATAGCCGGTAAAATCCCGCCTTTCGCCCGCCGCAGCGCCGTCCCGCTTTCCATTCCGCCTTGAATTCATGTCACACGCCATCCCATTTTCCCTCTCCAAAGTGCGCACCGAAGCCGCCGCCCTGTGGCGCCTGGCGTGGCCGATGCTGGTCGGCCAGCTCGCCACCGTCGGCATGGGCGTCGCCGACGTCGCCATGACCGGCCATGCCAGCGCCGCCGAACTGGCGGCGGTGTCGCTGGGGACGTCGATCTGGTCCATCATCCTGGTCACGGTGAGCGGCACCATGATGGCAATTAATTCGGTGGTGGCGCACGAAGTCGGCGCGGGCGCACTGGCGCGGATTCCCCACGTGGTGCGGCAATCGCTGTGGAAGGCGCTCGGCGTCGGCCTGCTTGCTTGCGCGCTGGCCAACCTGGCCACCCTGCTGTTCGACCACCTGTCCCTGGCGCCGGAAGTGAATGCCGAAGCCTCGCTGTTCGTCCACATCGTCAGCATCGGCCTGCCGCCCTACGCCGCCTACCGCGCGCTGTACGGCTACAGCACCAGCATCAACCAGACCAAGCCGGTGATGCTGATCGCCATCGCCGCCCTGGCCTATAACGTCGCCGTCAATTGGCTGCTGGTGTTCGGCCACTTCGGCCTGCCGAAACTGGGCGGCCTGGGTTGCGCGGTGGCCACCGGCAGCGGCGTCTGGCTGATGCTGGCGGCGATGCTGGCCTGGCTCACCTACGCGCCGGCCTACCGCGCCACCTATCCGTTCACGCACTGGGAATGGCCGCACTGGCCGGAAATCGCCGCCATGCTGCGCCTCGGCCTGCCGATCGGGATCACCTATTTCGCCGAGGTGAGCGCTTTCGGCGCCGTCAGCCTGCTGGTGGCGCGCTACGGCGTGGTGCAGGTGTCGGCGCACCAGATCGCGCTCAATTTCACCTCGCTGGTCTTCATGGTGCCGCTCAGCTTCGGCATCGGCCTGATCACCCGCATCGGCCAGGCGCTGGGTGAAGGCCGGCCGCACAAGGCGCGCTTCGCGGCCTGGGTCGGGGTCTTCATGTCGCTCGCCTTCGCGGTCGTCTCGGCGCTGTTCATCGCCGTGTTCCGCCATCAGATCGCGCGCGCCTACACCTCCGACCCGGCGGTGCAGGCGCTGTGCGCGCAATTGCTGCTGTTCGCCGCCCTGTTCCAGCTGTCCGACTCGACCCAGGTCGCCACCTCCTGCGCCATCCGCGGCTACAAGGTGACGCGGCCGGCGATGCTGATCCAGCTGCTGGCGTTCTGGGGCTTTGCACTGCCGATCGGTTACGCCCTCGGGCTGGCGCCGGCCTGGCTGCCGTGGACGCCGGCGGCGCCGATGGCGGCCAGCGGTTTCTGGATCGGCCTGGTGCTGGGGCTGACCGTGGCGGCGGTCTTGCTGACCTGGTTCCTCAACCGGCTGTCGCTGCGCCGCCTGGCGGCGCCAGCTTGAAATGCCGGAACGGCCTCGAATCTGCGCAGGAAACACCGCCTTTCCACGGTTTTTCGAGGTCCCCAAGCAAATGCAGCCCGGCGTTTGGCGCCTTATTCCATCGCCGCTGCTATCGCCTAAAGATCCGATGTCTGGTATCTTCTTGCTGGCTGAAAAGTAAATGATTTATTACATACTTTTCAGCCCGGTCCTTTCCGCGCATTCTCCCTTTCCACGACAACCGAGCCATTCATGCGTTTTCTCCTTTGCTTTTTAGCCGCCATGATCACCATTCCCGCTTCCGCCGAACACCTTACCCTGGACCGCCTCTACGCCGACCCGGCGCTGTCGGGCCCCGGCGTGCGCAACCTGAAAGTGTCGCCCGACGGCGCCCGCGTCACCTTCCTGCGCGGCCGTGCCGACGACCAGTTCCAGCTCGACCTGTGGGAATTCAAGCTGAAGGACAAATCGACCCGGCGCCTGGTCGATTCCAGGGCGTTGGTGCCGAACGAGCACTTGTCGGCCGAGGAAAAGGCGCGCCGCGAACGGGCCCGCACCGCCAGCCTGAACGGCATTCTCGACTACAGCTGGTCGCCCGACGGCAAGCAATTGCTGGTGCCGCTGGCCGGCAATCTTTACCTGATCGACGCGGCCAAACCGGATGCGGCGCGCCTGGTCGCCTCGGGCAACGTACTCGACCCTAAAATCTCGCCGAAAGGCCGCTACGTCTCTTTCGTGCGCGACCAGAACCTGTTCGTGATCGACTTGAAAAGCGGCCAGCAGCGCCAGCTGACCAGCGACGGCGCCGCCACCGTCCACAATGGCGAAGCCGAATTCGTCGCCCAGGAAGAAATGGGCCAGCGCACCGGTTATTACTGGGCGCCGGACGATTCCGCCATCGCCTACAAACGCTATGACGAAGCGCCGGTGCCGGTGGTGCGCCGCTTCGAGATCTTCGCCGACCGCACCGAGGTGGTCGAACAGCGCTATCCGGCCGCCGGCGCCGCCAACGTGCTGGTGCAATTGCTGATCGTCTCGCCGGAGACGGGCGCGCAGCGCAAGGTCGACCTCGGCCCGGACAGAGACATCTACCTGGTGCGCGCCGACTGGAGCGCCAACAGCAAACAGTTGCTGTTCCAGCGCCAGACGCGCGACCAGAAGAAGCTCGACCTGGTGGCGGTCGACGCGGCCACGCTGGCCGAACGCACGCTGATCACCGAAACCTCGAAGACCTGGGTCAGCATCCATGACGACCTGCACTTCCTTCCCGACAGCAACCACTTCACCTGGGCTTCCGAGCGCACTGGCCGCAACCACATCTACTTGTACGACCTGGACGGCAAGCTGCTGCACCCGATCTCCAGCGGCGCATGGGGCGTCGACAATATCCTGGCCATCGATGAACAGGCCGGCCGCGTCTTCGTCGCCTCGAACCGCGACGCCATCGTCGACAAGCAGACCTACGTGCTGGCCCTGGACGGCAGCACAGCCGACAAGCCGAAGCGCATCACCGCCGCCGACGGCTGGCATGAAGACGCCTTCGCCCGCAACGGCTCGGTCTTCGTCGACACCTTTTCCGACCCGGACACCCCGCCGCAAGTGAGCATCCGCCGTCCGGATGGTTCGATGGTCGCCTGGCTCGAACACAATGAGCTGAACGACGCCCACCCCTACGGCAAGTACAAGGCCAACCACCTGCACACCGAATACGGCACGCTGAAGGCGGCCGACGGCCAGGACATGGTTTACTCGATGATCAAGCCGGCCAACTTCGACCCGTCGAAACACTATCCGGTCTTCCTGCAAGTGTATGGCGGCCCGCATTCGCAAAACGTCGGCCGCCACTGGGGCAATATGTTTGACCAGTACATGGCGCAGCAGGGTTATGTCGTGTTCCGCCTGGATAACCGCGGCTCTTTCCGCCGCGAGCGCCAGTTCACCGACGCCATCTACCGCCATCTGGGCGCGACCGAAGTGGCCGACCAGGTGGCCGGCATCGACTGGCTGGCCAAGCAAAGCTTCGTCGATCCGAAGCGCATCGGCGTGTTCGGCTGGAGCTATGGCGGCTTCATGGCCTTGCGCATGCTGGCGGCGGCGTCGGACAAGATCGCCATGGGCGTATCGGTCGCGCCGGTGACCGACTGGACCCTGTACGACACCCACTACACCGAGCAGTTCATGGGCACGCCGACGGAAAACCCGGAAGGCTACCAGGATAGCGGCGTGTACGCCCACCTGGACGGCTTGACCTCGCCGCTGCTGCTGATCCACGGCATGGCCGACGACAACGTCCTGTTCACCAACACGACGCGCATGATCGACGCGCTGGTGAACCGCGGCGTGCATTTCGACCTGATGACCTACCCAGGCGCGAAGCACGGCATTTCCTCGCGCGCCGGCCAGCGCCACGTCTACTCGACGATCGAAGCTTTCTTCAAGAAGAACCTGGGCGGCGACGCGCGTTAAGAGTCTATTCCTACTGGAATAGACTCTAAGCCGCAGCGCTCACACAGGCTGCCGTCCCGAATGCCCCGCCTGCGCGGGGCATTTTTATTTGGCGCCCCGACAAAACTTTGAAGGTTCCCTTGACTTCGAGTGCACTCGAAGTCTTAGACTATCCATATGAACCAATCACTGAGCATCGCCGAAGCCGCCGTGGCCAGCGGCTTGAGCGTCCATACCTTGCGCTATTACGAGCAGATCGGCTTGATCGCGCCGGTCAGCCGCCGCGGCGGCGCGCGCCGTTACGATGCCGGCGCCATGCGCTGGATCGCCTTTCTGGTGCGCCTGCGCGCCACCGGCATGTCGATGCGCGACATGCAGCGCTACGCGCAATTGCTGCGCCAGGGCCATGCGCCGGAGATCGTCGCCGAGCGCCAGGCCATGCTGGAGGAGCACGCCCGGAGCGTCGAGGCGGACTTGCGCATGCTGGGCGATACGCTGGAACATATTCGCGCCAAGATCCGCAGCTATCAAGACTTGCAGGTCGGGTCGGAATCGGCCTGACCCCCTTCCTTTTTCACCTCACTGGAGCACATCATGCTAACCCGCATACTCGGCAACAATGGTCCCTCAGTCTCCGCCCTCGGCCTCGGCTGCATGGGCATGAGCGATTTCTACAGCAACCGCGACGACGCCGAATCGGTCGCCACCATCCACCACGCGCTCGAGCGCGGCCTGAACTTCCTCGATACCGCCGACGCCTACGGGCCGCATACCAATGAAATCCTGATCGGCAAGGCCATCGCCGGACGGCGCGGAGACGTCTTCCTGGCGACCAAATTCGGCATCGTGCGCGATCCCGCCGGCGGTTCGGCGAACGGCATCGATGGCCGCCCGGAGTATGTCAGGGCCAGTTGCGAGGCCAGCCTGAAGCGCCTGGGCGTGGAGCAGATCGACCTGTATTATCAGCACCGCGTCGACAAAACCGTGCCGATAGAAGACACGGTGGGCGCGATGGCCGAGCTGGTACGGGCCGGCAAGGTGCGTTATCTCGGGCTTTCCGAAGCCTCGGCCGCCAGCATCGAACGGGCCTGCAAGGTGCATCCGATCGCCGCCTTGCAAAGCGAATATTCGCTGTGGACGCGCGATCCGGAAACGACCGGCACGCTGGCCGCCTGCCGCAAGCACGGCATCAGCCTGGTGGCCTATGCGCCGCTCGGCCGCGGCTTCCTCAGCGGCGCATTCTCCAAGCCGGAAGACATTCCCGCCGACGATTACCGCCGGCGTTTTTCGCCGCGCTTCCAGGGCGACAATTTCGAACGCAATTTGCAGTTGGTGCAAAAGGTGAAGCAAATGGCGCAAGCCAGGGGCGTGACGGCTTCGCAATTGGCGCTGGCCTGGGTCCTGGCCCAGGGCGTGGACATCATTCCCATCCCCGGCACCAAGCGGCGCAGGTATCTCGACGAGAATATCGCCGCCCTGGACCTGCAACTGAGCGCGGCGGAACTGGCGGAACTGGACAGGATTTTTCCGCCCGACGCCGCCGCCGGACAGCGCTATCCCGATACCTTCATCGGCTCGGTCAATGCCTGAGTGGTTTTGCAAACACCAAAACAAACAGCCTCCCGGACCACGGGATCCGGGAGGCTGTTTGCATTGTCTTTCACACCGGCTTGACGCCGGCAGGCTCAGGCTTACTGTTTGTTGCCGTTCTTGATAGCCTGGCTGTTGGCATCCTTGACGGCTTCCTGCACGTTGCCGACTTTTTGCTGGACCTTGCCTTCGACCTGGTTTTTCAAGCCCTTGGCTTGCTGCTCCGAACTGCCCACCAGTTTGCCGGCTTCTTCCTGCATTTTGCCGCCGATGTCTTTTGCTGCGCCTTTGACTTGATTCGAGTTCATTTTAAGCTCCTTGAATGTCGGTTGATGCTTCCGCTGCTGAGCCGGGATCGGCTTGTCCTTCCTTCATACGATGCAATGTATCGCGTCGATGGACACAGCTTGGGCTCAGCCGGGCAATGACTCCGTTCGTTCACTCACATATCCGCAAAGATATGTTAGCCAGGAACTCAAGCCTGGGAAGACAGCGGCTTGCGCCACAGGCTGGCCAGCCACGGCTGCTGCTCGCGCGGCAGGCCGGGCGGACGGTAGTAATGGCTGATGGCGCTGAAGCCGGCCGCCGTCAGGTAGCCTTCCCAGGCCGCGTAATCGTGGTAACTGCCGTAACGCTCGCCGTTCCAGCCTTCCTGGTTGTCGCCGCGCGGATTGGAGCTGAACAGCACGCCGCCCGGCTTCAGCGCCGCATGCAGGCGCTGCAGCACGTCCGGCAAGACGGCGGCCGGGACATGGAATAGCGAGGCGTTGGCGAAAATGCCGTCGAAACGCGCGGCCGGCAAGGCTAGCTCGATGAAATCCTGGCGCCACACGACACAGCCGCTGTAGGCGCGCGCCATGGCGGCGAATTTTTCCGAACCGTCGACGCCGATGGCGGCATGGCCCAGCGCCGAAAACGCCTTCAGGTCGCGGCCCGGACCGCAACCCAGGTCGAGAATCGCATACGGCGCCGGCGCTTGTATCGCCGCCAGCAAGGCGGCGATGTTCTGGCTGACGTCGTGGTCGCGCGTGCCCTCGAAAAACCGCTCGGCGTTGCGCTCGTAATGCTCCAGCGTGTGGCGGGTGATGCTGCTGATGTCGTCGTCGGGCTTCATGCGGATTTCATTCGGATGTCATTTTTACCAGGCGCGCACCCGTTGCGCCGGCGCCAGGTACAGCGCCTGGCCGGGCTGCACGTCGAAAGCCTGATACCAGGCGTCCAGGTTGCGCACGGTGGCGGTGCGGTAGGCCGCCGGCGCATGGCCGTCGGTCAGGATCTGCCGGCGCAGCGCTTCGTCGCGCGTCTTGGTGCGCCAGCTTTGCGCGTAGCCGATGAAGAAATCGCGGTCGGTATCGGCGCCGGCCGGCTTGCCGGCCTCGGAAGTCTTCAGCGCGTCGTAGGCGGCCGACAGGCCGGCCAGGTCGGCCAGGTTTTCGCTCAGCGTCTGCTGGCCGTTGATGGCCAGGTCGGGGAACGGTTTATACGCCGAAAACTGGGCCGCCAGGGCTGCCGACGAGGCCTTGAAATGCGCCATGTCGGCCGCGCTCCACCAGTCGCGCAAACGGCCCTGGGCGTCGAACTGGGCGCCCTGGTCGTCGAAGCTGTGGCTGATTTCGTGGCCGATGGTGGCGCCGATGCCGCCGTAATTGACGGCGTCGGACGCCTTCGGATCGAAGAACGGCGGCTGCAGGATCGCCGCCGGGAAGTTCAGCGCGTTTTGCAGCGGCAGGTTGACGGCGTTGACCAGTTGCGCCGGCATCGCCCATTCGCTGCGGTCGACCGGCCGGTGCAGCTTGGCGACCTGCTGCGCCGTGTTGAACTGCTCGGCCCGCAAGACGTTGCCGAAAGCATCGCGCGGCAGCACCTTCAGGTCACGATAGGATTTCCAGCGGTCCGGATAGCCAATACCGACGATCAGCGTCTTCAGCTTTTCCTGGGCTTGCACCTTGGTGGCCGGCGCCATCCAGTCCAGCTTGTCGATGCGATGCGAGAAGGCGGCGACGATATTGCGCACCATGTCTTGCAGGCGTGCCTTCGACTCGGGCGGGAAGTAGCGCTCGACGTACATGCGGCCGACGGCGTCCTGCAGCGCGTTGTTGGTGCTGGCCAGCGCGCGCTTCCAGCGCATCGGCTGTTGCGGCGTACCGGACAGGGCGCGCTCGTAGAACGCGAAATGCTGGTCGGCGAAAGCCTTCGGCAAGGTGGCGCTGAAGTGGTTAATCGCGTGGAAGTCGAGGAAGTCCTTCCAGGTCGACAGAGGCACTTCGTCGACCAGTTTGGCGGTGCCGCTCAGCGCGCCCGGATGCCAGACGCCGAAGGTTTTCTGGTCGGCCAGGCCGGCGCTCCGGAAGAAGGCGCTCCAGTCCAGTCCCGGCGCCTTCCTGGCGAAATCGGCCATGCTCCAGACGTTGTTGGCCTTGCCGATGTCTGCCGAATCTTCGCGGCTGGCGTGGACCTGGGCGATCTTGCGCTCGAGTTCAAAGAC
>DASYLQ010000165.1:0-5892 GCA_036009485.1 Janthinobacterium sp. | reverse complement strand
CGGCGCCCCGGCGGAAATCACCCGCCTGCGCCTGGTGCCGGCCGCCGATGCCGCCTCCGCCGTGCGCGGCTGGTGCGCCAGCAGCACGCTGGGTACGCCGGCGGGGGCGCCGGACAGGGCGCGGCGCGGGTCGCTTTGCTGGGCGGCGTCGAAATGATGGGCCGTGTAATCGGTCACGCCGGCCACCACCAGGGGGGCGCCGTCGTGGTCGACGACGACGTGTTCGTTCATCAGGGCGCGCATGCCGATGCGGCGGAACTCGGCCATCCATTCGCTCGCGCCGGAATAATATTCGTGGTTGCCGGTGACGACGAAGGTGCCGTGGCGCGAGGCCAGCTTGCCCAGCGGCGCCGTATGGCTGCTCAACTGGCGCACGCTGCCGTCGACGAGGTCGCCGGTGATCGCCACCAGGTCGGCGCCCAGGCCGTTGACGCGCTTGACGATCGCTTCGACATAGCGGTCCTTGATGGTCGGGCCGACATGGATGTCGCTCAACTGGACGATGGTGAAGCCGGCCAGCGCCGGCGCCAGGCCGGCGATGGGGATATCGACGTGCACCACGCGCGCTACCCGGCGCGCATTGAAAAAGCCGATCAGGGTGACCAGCAGCGCCAGCGCGGGAACGGCGATGGCGCTGTCGCCGGCCGCCGCCGGCGCCAGGAACGGCAGGGCGATGTCGCGCAGCAGGGTCAGGATGAACAGCGACGAGAACAGGCCCATGAACAGCGAGCCGGCCCAGGTGACGCGGTCCGACCATTGCTGGTCGCGGATGATGAAGCGCGCCATCAGGCCGAGCGGCATCAGCAGCGCCGAGACGGCCAGCAGCAGGATGCCGGCGCCGGTGCCGGCGGCGCCGATCGGCATGGCCGGCAGCAGGCGCATGCCGATGTAGGCGTGCAGCGCCGCGACGATCAGGATGACGGTATATACAGAGCGCAGCGAGCGCCGGGGCCGGCGGGCGGACGGGGTTTCGGTGGTGCTTTCCATGTTGATCCTGTTCCTTGTTGCGGTAATTCCGGACCGGCAAGCGCCGGGTTTGTCGATGCCGGGTGCGTCATGCGCATCCGGGCGAAGTCAGTCTACATGGGTTCGCGGACCGGGCATTTCAAGCTGGCATGGACAGGGTGAATTTTCTTCTCTTATGCCCTATCGCTTTGATAAGCGCATTGCCTGGCTTTTGCGTATGATCTGGCTTCAGCGTTTGGCCTTTCCATGCCGACATAAACGGATGGATCCGCCTGGCCGGGCGCCGGCATTGTATTTATCTCGTGTATTTATCTCGTGTATTGATCTCGTTGCCGCCCGTGCGCGGGCGGCGTGAACCCCCAGGAGTGACAATGAAAAAACAGTTTTTGATCGCAGCGGGCGCGCTTGCCGCAGGTTTGGCCATGAATGCGATGGCGGCGCCGGAGAACTACATGCTCGATCCGAGCCACACTTACCCGAGCTTCGAGACCGACCACTTCGGCGGCGTCTCGATCTGGCGCGGCAAGTTCAACAAAAGCAGCGGCAATGTGACGATAGACCGCGCGGCCAAGACCGGCACGCTGGACGTGACGATCGACCTGTCGTCGGTCAACATCGGCAACGACAAGCTGGATTCGGAATTGAAATCGGAGCAGTTCTTCGACGTCGCCAAATTCCCGACCGCGGTCTATAAAGGCAGTTCGATCAAGTTCAAGGGCGACGTTCCGGTTGAAGTGGTCGGCACCCTGACCCTGCATGGCGTGACCAAGCCGCTGAACCTGAAGATCGAATCGTTCAAGTGCTTCATGAACCCGATGCTGAAGCGCGAAGTCTGCGGCACGGAATCGACGGCGACCTTCGACCGCGGCGACTTCGGCGTCGGCTTCGGCAAGGATTATGGCTTCAGCATGAAGACCACGCTGCACATCCAGGCTGAAGGCGTCAAGCAATAAGCGCGGTTCTCAGTTGCAGGGTGTGTTCCCAGGCGGGCAGGGCGCGGCGCCAAAAGTCGTCCAGCCCGTCCGCCTGGATTTCCATGCCGAGGAAGCGCGCGGCCGGCAGCAGGGCGGTGCGCAACAGCTCGCCGGCGGATGCGCCGCTGTCGAAAGCCTGGGCGCCAGTCTGCTTCGACAATTTCTCACCCAATTCATTGTTCACCACCGGCACGTGCAGATAGGCTGGATGCGGCAGCCCGAGCAGATCCTGCAGATACAGCTGCCGCGGCGTCGAGTCGAGCAGGTCGGCCCCGCGCACGACATCGGTGATGCCTTGTGCCGCATCGTCGACCACCACCGCCAGCTGGTAAGCCCAGAATCCATCCGCGCGTTTGATGACGAAGTCGCCGGCTTCGGTGGCCAGGTCCTGGCTGACGTCGCCGTGCCAGCGGTCATGGAAGCTGACGATGCGGTGCGGGTCCGATGCGCACGGCACGCGCAGGCGCAGGGCGCGCGCTGTCTTGCCGGGGGCGAGTCCCTTGCGGCAGGTGCCGGGATAGACCAGCGCGGACGATTGCGGCGACCCGAGGCTGATGCGCGAATCGAGGATTTCCTTGCGCGAGCAAGAGCAGGGATAGATGCTGTCGCCGAGTTTTTTCAGCGCGCCGTCATACAGCGGCTGGCGCTGGCTTTGCCAGCTCACTTCGCCATCCCAGGCCATGCCGCAGCGTTGCAATGACGCCAGGATGGCGCGATCGGCGCCATCGACATTGCGGTCCCAGTCCAGGTCTTCGATCCGCACCAGCCATGCGCCGGCGTGGACTTTGGCATCGAGATAACTGGCCATCGCCGCAACCAGGGAACCCAAGTGCAAGGGGCCGGTGGGGGAGGGGGCGAAGCGGCCGGTGTAGGGGGATGGGGCGGGCATGGATGGCGCAGGCGCTGTGGTCTTTTACAAGACCGCAGTATCCCCGACGCGGTTCGTGGAAGTCAAATGGCGGGTTGATTCCGCGGTTTCCTTAAGCTGTGCCCGGAAACGGCGCCATCGGGCACAATTCGTAACGCACGTCGCTGCGGTCGGCATTGTCTTGTTGGGTCAGCAAAAAGCTGTCCCAGCCCAGCCTGGCTTGCGCTGCCGGCGCCTGTTGCCCCAGCCGGATGCCGCCGACATCCTCGGCGCGCAGGGTCAGGCGGATTTCATAGCCGACGCCCTGGTTGCCGAACAGGGACAGCATGCGTTGAATGGCGATGGCGCCTGCGCCGCCGGGCAGGAATTGCTCGAACTGGCGCCTGTCCATGGGGCCGATGCGCAGCCGTGCGCGCAAATCGGGGCGCCAGCTGCGCTCGCCCAGCATGGCGCGGTCGCCCAGCATCGCGTGGCGGCCGCCGAGCGCGGTCTGTTCCGGCTGCGTCATCGGATTCATGTGGCCGACCGATTCATCGACCAGGAAGGGCACGCCGAAATAGCCGCTCATGACCCGCGCCATGATGACGGAAGACATCGGCCGCTGCTGCAGCAAGCCGGCATGGAAGGCAATGGCTTCGTCGCCGATGGCGCCGCCATTGTCCAACTCGTCGTGGCCGCAGCCGGCCAGCGACAGCAGCAGCGGCAGGAAGCGGCCAGTCTCCCGGTCCTGCAAGTGTTCGACGCGGTATTTGCTCCAGCTCAGATAGAACAGCGCCAGCACGCGCGTCGAAAACATGTCGAGGAAGGCGCGCGGGCTTTCGTCGCGCTCGCCATGCTGGTAGGTGGCGATGCGTTCCGAATAATGGCTGGGCAGCACGCCGTGGCTGCCGAGGAAGCCCATGAACGATGGCGTGATGCGAACCTGCCGCGGCGGCGCCTGTTCGTCGTCAGCGGCCGAGATGCTGAGGGACTCGATCTGGCTGGCCGGGAAACTCAGCGAGACGCTATTGTCGAAGCGTAGGTAATCGACCAGCGCCCGGTCCGCCGCCACGCCGCGCTCGCCCAGCCATGCCAGCAGCAGGCGCACCGCCTGGAAAAATTGGAAACGCTGCGGTTTCTCGAGCAGGCGCTGGATCACGCTGGGATCGATGCCGCCCGCGGCAACGGGGTCTGTGCCGATGCCATCCGCGCCGCCTAGGCCCGGGTCGATTCCGCTGTTCTCGGCTTGCATAGAATGAGCTCCTCGCCAGTTTTTTTCGAGACGATGTCGAGCTGCGTGAAGCAGTTCAGCTGGCTGTTCAAGCCGAAATAGCGGTCCATCACTTGCGCGAACACGAACAGGCCGCTGCCGACGAAGGCTTGCTCGTCGATGCGCATGCGGATGCGGATGCCCGGCATCAGCGTCGAAAAAGGGATGGTGGGAATCCAGGCGCGGATGCTGCCGTGTTGCAAGCCTGCGATGCCATTGATTTGCCGTTGCGAGATGGCCGAGCGCGGCAAGTCGTACAGGCTGAGCATTTTCTGGAATTCTTCCAGGCCGGCGTCGGTCAAGCCGCTGTAGTTCAGCGACAAATGTGAAATCAGGCGCCAGTGCGCGCCGGCGCCGGATTCAAAGCGGTAGGGCGCGCTCGGCTTGCGCAAGAAACGGATCGGCAAGCCGTCCGGCACGCTGTCGCAGGTCAGGTCACCGTCCGGCAAGCCATAGCGCAGCGAAGCGGGCAGGTCGCGGTTGGTGCAGCTCAGCTCTAGCGTCAGCGTGGTGGTGGCATTGCTGCTGGGCTTGAACTCGGTATCGACCAGGCTGATGCGCAATTCATGGCCGGGGCTGGCGGAGGCGACCGTGTCGTTGCGCCTGGCCAGCCAGTAATTGCCTTGCTTGCCAGGAGGGCCGCCATGGCGCGAGGAATACAGCGGCGTGAATTCGGTGCTGAGGTCGCCATGCTCGGCCTGGCGGATCAGTTGCACGGATTCTATCGTATGCACTTCGTAGGCGAAGGCTTGGGTGGCGTCGGCCAGCACCGGGTAATCGCTGCTGTTGTGGGTCAGCTTGATCGGCACGCCGGCCTTGCTGAACAGGTTGACTACCGGCGTGCAGCCGGGCAGCAGCTTGTTGGCCGACAGGGCGGCCAGCAGGCGCGCCGTGTTGGAATCGCTGCGCAAGCCTTTCACCGCCAGGTGCAGGGTGAAGCGCTGGCATTTGGGCGGCAGCACGGCCGCCAGCGCCTTCAGGTCGAGGTCGACGAAATTGAATTTTTCGGGAAAGGAGAAATATTCCGTCAGCAGGCGGAAGGCCGGGTGGGAGCGCGGCGAAAAAGGGATCAGCGCATCGTCTTCGGCATAACCGGCCGGCGCCAGCGGTACTTTCTCGAGCGCGGTCCAGCGCCCGCCGTCGCCGCACTCGACATACGCCTGCGCGGTGTGCATGAAGAGGGTGTCGAGCAAGGCGGCGCGAAACGAGGGTTCGCCATCGACGAACAGGCGCAGCTGCGCTAGCGGCGGTCGGTTCAGGTCGGCCGTGGATGCGGTGCTTTCAATGACGATGTGCAGCGCCGAGACGACGCCGTCCGCCAGGCGCACCGAAGCGGGAGCGTCGATGATGGGATCGAAACGGGCCTGGACCAGGGCGATGGGGGCGACGGTGACGTCGTAGGCCGTCTTGAATTTGCATTTGACGCCGCGCACCGGCAGCGAGTTCATGATCGTGCCGCGCGGGATGCGGCTGACGCCATGGCGGTCGCACGCGGCGCTGGCGTCGATGCGGGCGATGGAGCAGGAAGGGAAGGGGCGCAGGTAATGCGGGTAGAGCGTTTCCAGCAGCGATTCGGTGAATTGCGGATAGTCGTCGTCGAGCCGCTTGGCCACCCTGGCGGTGAGCAGCGCGAACGATTGGATCAGGCGCTCGACATGCGGGTCTTCGCAAGTCTCCCCGGCGATCAGCAGCTTGCCGGAGGTCTTGGGAAAACGTTCGGCGAACTCGCGCGTGTAACTGCGAAAGATGCCCAGCTCGCGTTCATAATATGGCAGCAATTCTTCCATGCCCGCACCCCTTTCCTTGTCGCCCGGCGACTGAAAAAGTTACATGCT
>DASYLQ010000164.1:0-3076 GCA_036009485.1 Janthinobacterium sp. | reverse complement strand
GGACCCATTCCATGCCTTCAGCTTCGCTCGCCCTGTCCTCGCGCTTTTACCAACGCTGGCTGGCGGCCGATCCGGGCCGCGCGGCCCAAGTGGAGGCGCTGTCCCGATTATCGCTGGATCGGCTCGATTTTGGCGCGGCACTGGCGCAAGCGGCGGCGCCGGCGCTGCCCTTGCCGCGCGCCATGCGGCGTTTGCGCAACCTGCTGGTGTGCGCCCTGATCCGGCGCGACCTCGGCGGCCAGGCCGACCTTGCCGAAGTGGTCGAAACCATGTCCCGCTTCGCCGACTTCGCGGTGCGCGCCCATCTCGAGGCGCTCGGCCGGGACATGCGCGCGCTCCACGGCACGCCGATCGGCGCCGAATCCGGCAAGCCGCAGGAACTGATCGTGCTCGGCATGGGCAAGCTCGGCGGCGCCGAACTCAATGTGTCGTCCGACATCGACCTGATCTTCGTCTATCCGGAGGAAGGCGAGACCAGAATGGACAGCGCCGGCCAGCGCCCCTTGTCCAACCACGAGTTTTTCATCCGCCTGGGCAAGAAGCTGATCGCCGCGCTGTCCGAGATCACCGAGGATGGCTACACCTTCCGCGTCGACATGGCGCTGCGCCCGAACGGCGCTTCCGGCCCGCTGGCGGTCAGCCTGGCCATGGTCGAGCAATACCTGATCGTCCAGGGCCGCGAATGGGAGCGCTACGCCTGGGTCAAGGCGCGCGCCGTGAGCGGCAAGGCGGCCGACATCGCCGCGCTGGACGCCATCGTCCGGCCCTTCGTCTACCGCCGCTACCTGGATTTCGGCATCATCGACGCGATCCGCACCATGCACGCGCAAATCCGCGCCGAGGTCAACCGTCAGGAGCGCTTGCACCCGGACCGCAGCAATAACGTCAAGCTGGGCCGCGGCGGCATCCGCGAGATCGAATTCCTGGCGCAAGTGTTCCAGCTGATCCGCGGCGGCCGCGACGCCGCCCTGCGCGAGCGCTCGACCCGGGCCACGCTGCGCGTGCTGGCCGACAAAGGCTTGCTGGCGACCTGCGTCGTCGAGCAATTGCTGGCGGCATATACGTTCTTGCGCAACCTTGAACACCGCCTGCAATACCTGGACGATGCCCAGACCCATACCTTGCCGGCCGGCGCGGAAGACTTGCACAGCGTCGCGCTGATGATGGGCCTGTCCGACGCCGCCGCGCTGCTGGCCAGCCTGGAAGCCTGGCGCCGCTTCGTCGCCGGCCAGTTCGACGCCATCTTCAGCGACAAGAGCGCCGAGCCGGCCGACGGCGGCCTCGACGCCGATTTCGGCCACGCCGGCCCCGACAGCGATCACCGCGAAGCGATGCAGGCACATTTTGCGGCACTCGGCTTCGACGATCCGGCCGGCGCCGCCAGGCGTTTGCTGGCCACCTGGCAGGCGCCGCGCCTGCAGGCGCTGCCGGAAGCCAGCCGCAACCGGCTGGTGGCCCTGGTCAACACGGCGCTGCCGCTGATCGCCGCCAGCGCTTTGCCGGCCGGCGGCGGCAGCCAGCTGGCGACCCTGGGACGGCTGCTCGATTTCCTCGAAACCGTGGCCCGCCGCGCCGCCTACCTGTCCTTGCTGACCGAATACCCGCACACGCTGGAGCAGGTGATCCGCATGATGTACGCCAGCGGCTGGGCCGCCAGCTTCCTGACCCAGCACCCTATCCTGCTCGACGAATTGCTCGACGAGCGCCTGCGCAACACCCTGCCCGACCCGCTCGCGCTGGCCGCCGAACTGAGACAGCAGCTGGACGGCGCCGCCGGCGACACCGAGCGGCAAATGGATATCCTGCGCGAACTGCACCACGCCCAGCTGTTCCACCTGCTGGCGCAAGACCTGGCCGGCGACCTGACGGTGGAAGTGCTGGCCGACCACTTGTCGGCGCTGGCCGACGTCATTGTCGCCGCTGCGATACAGGCGGCCTGGACGGCGCTGCCGGCGCGCCACCGCGAGGTGCCGAAATTCGCCGTGATCGCCTACGGCAAGCTGGGCGGCAAGGAACTCGGTTACGTTTCCGATCTCGACGTCATTTTCCTGTTCGACGACGACGACCAGGATGCGCCGGCGCTGTACGCCAAGCTGGCGCAGCGTTTCATCACCTGGATGACCTCGCACACCTCGGCCGGCATCCTGTTCGACATCGATATCGCACTGCGCCCGGACGGCGCCAGCGGCATGCTGGTCTCCAGCGTGCAAGCCTTCGAACGCTACCAGCGCAATTCGGCATGGATCTGGGAACACCAGGCGCTGACGCGGGCGCGCTTTTGCGCCGGCGATGCGGCCATCGGCGCCCGCTTCGAGCACATCCGCGTCGACGTGCTGCGCCAGGAACGCGCGCCCGGCGGCCCGCTGAAGCAGGAAGTGCTGGCGATGCGCAGGCGCATGCGCGAAGCTCACCCCAGCCGCGGCGCCCTGTTCGACTTGAAGCAAGCGGCCGGCGGCATGATCGACATCGAATTCATGGTCCAGTTCCTGGTGCTGCAGCATGCGGCGCGCTACCCGCAACTGGCCATCAATATCGGCAATATCGCCCTGTTGAAGATGTGCGCCGACCTGGGCCTGATCGACGCCGGGCTGGCCGCCGGCGTCGCCGACGCCTATCGCGCGCTGCGCAAGCTGCAACATCAGTTGCGTTTGCAGGGACAGGACCTGGGCCTGGTCGAACCCGCCCTGGTGCAAGAGCATGCGGCCCAGGTGAAACGGCTGTGGGACACGGTCTTCGACGGCGCCTGAAAGCGGTTTTGCCGAGCCCGAATGCAAAAACGCCCGGGAAGATATTCTTTCCCGGGCGTTTTATTTACAGCTTACAAGGTTTGCAATTGGCTATGACTTAGAAGTTATAGGTAGCGCGCACGTAGTAAGTACGGCCGGTTGGATCCGTGTAGCGTGGATCGTAGCCGGCCTGGAACGTGGTGGTCTGATAGCTCAGCGGTGGTACGCGGTCGAACAGGTTGCGCACGCCGGCCGTCATGGTCAGGTTCTTCAGGATGGCGTAAGTGCCATAGGTGTCGAACGTGGTATACGACGACACATTGTGGGTCGGATCGATATCGTTGACCGCA
>DASYLQ010000163.1:0-5824 GCA_036009485.1 Janthinobacterium sp. | reverse complement strand
TGAAACGCTTTCCGCTCCGCCGCGGCCGTCGGCCGCGCCTGCAGTCGCAGCGCGGCGTCGCCGCCATCGAACTGGCGCTGATCTTCATCGCCACGCTGGCGCTGCTGCCATTCACGATCTGGTTCGGCCGCGTCTTTTACCAGTACGAGGTGCTGGTCAAGGCGGGCAACGCCGCCGCCCGTTACGTGGCTTCGGCGCCGCTGGCGGAAATGAGCACGGGCGCCTCGGCGAAAAATGTGATCGCCACGGCCACAAAAATGATTGTCGATGCCGCCGCCGGCGCGCACCTGAGCGCCTTGCCGGACCCCGACACCATCGGCATCCGCTGCATCCCGATGACCTGCGGCACGCCCGGCTCTACGCCGGCCATGATCGAAATCAATTTCACGGTGACGATGGTGGACGACCTGTTTTTCGATACCACCTACGGGCAATTCCCGCTGAACATCATCCTGCAGGTACCGTATGCGGGCAACTGAAGCCGCATCGCCGCGCCGCCCGCCGGCCCAGCGCGGCGGGTTTACGGTCGAATTCGCGCTGGCGATCCTGTTGTTCCTGACCCTGATCTGTCTGGTCCTGGAAGTGACGCGCATGCTGTATTTATGGAACACCGTGCAGGAAGTCACGCGCCAGGCCGCGCGCGGCGCCAGCGTCAGCGATTTTTCCAGCGCCGCGGCGATGGACCGGGTGCGCCGGCGCGCCATCTTCCGCGACACGGCCGGCAAGCTGGCGCTGGGCGGCGACATCGACGACAGCTATGTGCGCATCGATTACCTCTCGCTCGACAATGGCGGCCAGTTGCAGCCGGTCGCAGTCTTGCCCGACTGTCCGATGCAAAACCTGGTGAATTGCATCAACGATCCGAACGGCGCCAGTTGCGTGCGTTTCGTGCGCGCCCGCATGTGCGTGCCCGGCGCCGCCGCCGACGGTTGCCAGCCGGTGCCCTACCAGCCGCTGACGCCGCTGCTGGCCGGCCTGTTCGCGCTGGGTGGCGCGGCCGTGTCGCTGCCGACCTCGGACACGGTGGTGGTGGCCGAATCGCTCGGCTACGTGGCCGGCACGGCCAGTTGTCCCTGAATCCCATTTTTTGTCCCTGCTCCGATCAGAAAGGAATCCGATGAAAGCGTTGATGATTACCGCCGACGAAGTGTTGCATGCCGAGATCGCGGCCCAGGGCGCCGCGCGCCTGCCGGCGGTGCACTTCGTGGCCAGCCGCAATGGCTTGCGCGACGCCGTCGACCGCATCGCGCCGGACGGGCCGGAACTGGTGATCGTCGACGCCAGCGGCACCGCCCCCGCCGAGGCGGAGCTGATCGAGCGCCTGCCGCGGCTGTATCCGGACGCCAGCTTCATGCTGCTGACGCGCGAGCACCAGCAGGAGCTGCTGATACGCGCCATGCGCGCCGGCGTGCGCGAGGTGCTGCAACTACCGCTGCAGCACAAGGCCTTCCACGAGGCGATGGACCGGATCGACATCCAGGCGGGCGTCACCCAGATGCGCGACGGCAAGGCGCTGGCCTTCATCTCGTGCAAAGGCGGCAGCGGCGCCACCTTCATCTCGACCAACTTCGCCTATGCGCTGGCGACCCTGGCGGAAAAAAAGGTCTTGCTGATCGACTTGCACGGGCAGTTCGGCGACGCCACGCTGTATGTCTCGGACCAGAAACCGGCCATGACGCTCTCCGACATCTGCGCCCAGATCGGGCGCATGGACGGGGCCTTCCTGCATTCCTGCCTGGTGCACGTGTCGGCCAATTTCGGCGTGCTGGCGGCGGCCGACGACCCCACCCACGCGGTCGAGATGAAGCCCGAGCACATGGACGCCATCCTGCGCGTGGCGCGCCAGCATTACGACTACATCGTGCTCGACGTCGGACGCCAGATCGACGCCATCTCGCTGCGCGCGCTGGACAGCGCCGACGCCATCTATCCGGTGCTGCAGCTGGCGCTGCCGGACATCCGCGACGGCCGCCGCCTGCTCGACATCTTCCGCTCGCTCGGCTATCCGGGCGAGCGCATCCGCCTGATCGTGAACCGCTACGAAAAAGGCGGCAAGCTGCACCTGGCCGACCTGGAACAGGCGCTCGGCGCCGACGTCGTGCATGCAGTGCCCAACGATTACATCTCGGCCACCGATTCGGTCAACCAGGGCATTCCGGTGCTGCAGCTGTCGCGCACCAGCGCGGTGGCGCGCAGCCTGGGCGAACTGGTGGAGCTGGTCACGGCCAGGCGCATTTCCGAAAGCAAGGGCCTGTTCGACCGCCTGTTCGGCCGCGGCGACGTCGATTTGTAAAACATCCGCTCCCGCGGCGGGAGCGTCCATCTCACCTTACCTCAGCGGAGCACAGCATGACTTTACGTGAACGCCTGGCCGTCAGCGATGCGCTGCGGCCCGCCGGCGCCATAGCGGGGAACGACACAGGCGCCGGCGGCTTGAGCGGCCTGGCCAGCCACGCCTACCAGGAATTGAAGAAGACCATGCATCAGACCATCCTCGACCGCATCGACCTGGAACGCCTGAAGCGCCTGACGGCCGAGCAGTTCAAGCATGAGCTGGCGCTGCTGGTCCAGCGCATCATCGAAGACGAACGCATCGTCCTCAATCAGCATGAGCGGCACAACCTGGTGCTCGACATCCAGCATGAAATGCTCGGCTTCGGCCCGCTGGAAACCTTGCTGGCCGATCCCACCGTGTCGGACATCCTGGTCAACACCTGCGCCAGGGTGTATGTCGAGCGCGGCGGCCGGCTGGAACTCACCGAGGTTACCTTCCACGACAATGCGCACCTGATGAAGATTATTGAAAAGATCGTCTCGCGGGTCGGCCGCCGCGTCGACGAATCGAGCCCGATGGTCGACGCGCGCCTGCCGGACGGCTCGCGCGTGAACGCCATCATCCCGCCGCTGGCGGTGGACGGGCCCATCCTGTCGATCCGCCGCTTCGCCGTGACGCCGCTGACGGTGGCCAACCTGCTCGACTACAAAAGCCTGACGCCGCCCATGGTGCAGGTGCTGGAAGCGCTGGGCCAGGCCAAGATCAACATCCTCATTTCCGGCGGCACCGGCAGCGGCAAGACGACCTTGCTGAACGTGCTGTCGGGCTTCATTCCGGGCAGCGAGCGCATCGTCACGATAGAGGATGCGGCCGAGCTGCAGATGCGCCAGCCGCACGTGGTGCGCCTGGAAACGCGGCCGCCGAATATCGAGGGCAAGGGCGAGGTGACGCAGCGCGCTCTGGTGCGCAACGCGCTGCGCATGCGCCCCGACCGCATCATCCTCGGCGAGGTGCGCGGCGCCGAGGCGCTCGACATGCTGCAGGCGATGAACACCGGCCACGAAGGCTCGCTGGCGACGATCCACTCGAACACGCCGCGCGACGCCCTGTCGCGGCTGGAAAACATGGTCGGCATGGCCGGCGTGAACCTGACGCCGCGGGCGACGCGCCAGCAAATCTGCGCCGCGGTGACGGTGGTGATGCAGGTGTCGCGCCTGACCGACGGCGCGCGCAAGCTGGTCAGCATCCAGGAAATCACCGGCATGGAGGGCGACATGATCGCCATGCACGAAGTGTTCCGCTTCGAGCAGACCGGCGTCGACAAGGACGGCAGGGTGGCCGGTCATTTTTCCGCGACCGGGGTGCGGCCGCGCTTCGCCGACCGCCTGCGCATGTTCGGCGTGGCGGTGCCGGACAGCGCCTTCGACCCGGACAAGGTCTACGAATAAGGAGGCTTCATGGACCTGGTCTTTTACGCTTTTGCGGTGCTGCTGTTTGCCGCCTGCATCCTGATGTTCGAAGGCGCCTGGCTGTGGTGGTCCGGCACCCGCGGCCGCGGCGCCCAGCGCATCGCCAAGCGCCTGCGCCTGATGGCGGCGCGCGGCGGCGACGGCGGCGAGCGCGTCTCCATCCTCAAGCAGCGCCGCTACAGCGCATCGCCGGCGCTGGAGCGGCTGTTGCGGAGCCTGCCGCCATTGCTGCAGGTGGCGCGGCTGGACCGGCTGCTGCTGCAGACGGGACTGCGCTGGTCGGTGGCGCAATTTCTCGCCTGTTCATCCCTGTTGCTGCTGGCCGGCGTGGTGCTGCCGCTGTGCCGGGACGTGCCGGCCGTCGGCTCGCTGTTGTTCGCCGGGCTGGCGCTGATCCTGCCTTATCTGTTCCTGCTGCGGGCCCGCAGTGCGCGCCTGCACAAGATTGAAATCCAGCTGCCCGAGGCGGCCGATTTCCTGGCGCGGGCGCTGCGCGCCGGGCATTCGTTTTCCAATGTGCTGCAGATGGTCGGCGAGGAACTGCCGGAACCGCTCAGCGGCGAGTTCAAATTCGCCTATGAGGAAATCAATTACGGCGTGCCGATGAACGAGGCGCTGCAAAACCTGGCGACGCGCATTCCCCTGACCGACCTGCGCTACCTGATCATCGCGGTGCTGATCCAGCGCGAATCCGGCGGCAACCTGGCCGAGATCCTCAACAGCATCAGCCGCATCATCCGCAAGCGCCTGAAATTGCTGGGCCAGGTGAGGGTGCTGTCGGCCGAGGGCAAGATGTCGGCCTGGATCCTGGGATTGCTGCCGGCGGCGGTGACGATCATCATGGCCATCGTCAATCCGGGCTACATCAGCCTGTTGTGGACCGATCCTGTCGGTATCAAGCTGCTGTGGTACGCGGCCGGCATGATCGCCCTCGGCGTGTTGTGGATGCGCGCGGTCATCCGCATCCGTGTGTAAGCGAAACCCAGGCCAAGGACGGGACATCATGAATGGACAGGAACTCCTCTTTCTAGCGATCGTGTTTGCGGTGGTGGCCGGCATCGCCTTGCTGGCGCTGCTGATGTTCATGCCGGGACCGCTGCGCCAGCGCCTGTTCGGTTTCATGGGCCCGGCCGCGGCGGACACCGGCATCGGCGGCGGCTGGATCGAGCGGGTGGCCAAGGCGGCGCGTCCCTTCACCCGCCTTTCGCTGCCGGAAGAAGGCTGGGAGCGTTCGCCGCTGCGCACCCGTTTCATGAATGCCGGCTGGCGCAACCCGGCTTCGCCGCCGCTGTATTTCGCCGCCAAGTCGGTGCTGGCGCTGCTGTTTCCGGCGCTGGTGGCGATGACCGCCGCCTCCACGCTGGGCATGGCGCTGCGCCAGGTTTTCCTTTTCCTGCTGTTCCTCAGCGCGACGCTCGGCTATTACCTGCCGAACGCGGTGCTGTCGCGCGTGGCGGCGCGGCGCCAGCGCGAGATCTTTGAAAACATCCCGGATGCGCTCGACCTGCTGACGGTCTGCGTCGAGGCCGGCCTGAGCCTGGAACGGGCGCTGGTCAAGGTCGCCGGCGAAATCCACATCAAGAGCGTGACCCTGGCGCAGGAGCTGCAACTGGTGCTGATGGAAATGCGCGCCGGCTTCAGCAAGGAAAAGGCGCTGCGCAACCTGGCGCTGCGCAGCGGCGTCGAAGACGTCGACACCCTGGTGGCGATGCTGATCCAGTCCGAGCGTTTCGGCACCAGCATGGGCGATTCGCTGCGCGTTCACTCGGATAATTTGCGCAGCAAACGCAGCCTGGTGGCCGAGGAAGCCGCCGCCAAGATCGCCTTGAAATTATTGTTTCCCCTGATCGTATGCGTGTTCCCGACCTTGCTGCTGGTGCTGATGGGGCCCGCCGCGATCCAGATTTACCGGATCCTGCTGCCGTCGATGGTGGGTACTTAGCGTCAGCCCTTTAAAGGTGACTCTGTAGAGCAGCGGCAATAGCACGGCACTATTTACAATGACAAGCATCGAAGCGGTGCAGGAGGTGTGCCATGGTAATGGATGCGGTAATTTCACGTTGTGTGCAGAAAAGTCCGC
>DASYLQ010000162.1:0-3983 GCA_036009485.1 Janthinobacterium sp. | reverse complement strand
AGGGCGATCAGGGGTAGGCCCGTCAGGGCGGTCGGGTCGCTGCTGTCGATTTTTTACAGGATGGCGATTCCCAGGCCTTCGTTCTTGGCGCTGCCGGCGCAATCATAAGGTTGCTCGATGCGCAGGTAGGCGTCCAGCTCGGCATCGGGCAAGTCGCGGAAGCTCACCACGGTTTTGACGTTTTCCAGTTGCGCCGACAGTTGCGGGTCGCTGTGGCGGCCATCCCACAGGCACAGCGCGGTATGGAAGACGACTTGCCGGCCGCGCATTTTTTGCAGTTGCAGCAGGGCCTTGGCGTGGTTGCCGGGCTTGCCGATCTGTTCATCGTCCAGCGTGGCGACCTGGTCGGAACCGATGACCAGGCAGCCCGGCATCTGCTCGGCCACCGCGCGGGCCTTGCCCAAGGCCAGGCGCAGCGCGGTGGCGCTCGGCGTTTCGCCGGCCTGCGGCGTTTCGTCGATGTCCGGCACGGCGACCTCGAAGGGCAGGCGCAGGCGCGACAAGAGCTCGCGGCGATAGGAGGAACTGGAGGCGAGAATCAAGCGGGGAAGGTCTGAAGTTGGTATCATGACGCGTTCTGTGGCGGCTACGCTTGCCGCGAATGGAAAAATGCCTTAAGCTCGCGGCGGCTTGTCTGTGGAACATGGTGTCTTTGGAGCATGCAATGTGCACACAAGCGGCACTCGCGGCGCGGCAAAACATCAAAAAATGCGCCTGGCCTTTGACTCGGCGGTAAAAACCCTGTTATTATCGCAGGTTTTCCGGGGAAAATTTCTACCAATGAACGCTTTTGTGATCGACGCTTTTGATTTTTGTCGCATCAACGGGAGCCGCGAAGGTGTAACGCCTGTCGCCGAAATGACCCGCTTGACCAAGGATTGCGCCGACCAGTCCGGCATGGTTGCCTGGAAAGTGCAGGGCGGTACCAGCAAGCTGGGCTACCCCCAACTGACCATGTCGGTATCCGGTATCGTGCAACTGATGTGCCAACGTTGCCTGACCCCGTTTGCCTACGCCATCGATTCATCGACGGTGCTGATGCTGGGTAAGACTGACGAAGAGGCGGACGAGATCGAGGAAATCGTCGACGACGAATCCATCGATGTCATCGTCGGCAGCCGTGCCATGAATATCGCCGACCTGATCGAGGACGAGGCCTTGCTGGCCTTGCCGCTGGCCCCCAAACATGCGGTGTGCCCGGATACAGCCTTGCTCGATGCCGCGAAGTCGGAAAAGAAGTCGCCGTTTGCCGGGCTGAAAGACTTGAAAACAGAATAAGCAGTAGTAACAAACGTGTCAAACGCGTGTAGTGCGTGTAGTAATCGAGTATGGCAGTGTGTAGTGAAATGTAGTAGTCGTTAAACGATGTCGGTAAGGTAGCTACTTTGCCGCAGGGATACTCGATTCGCATGTATTTGCAAGTCGATTGTGCTAAAATTTTAGAACTTATGTATTAGGAGTCATCATGGCTGTTCAACAGAACAAGAAATCCCCTTCCAAGCGCGGCATGCACCGTTCGCACGACTTTTTGGTCGCGCCACAACTGGGCATCGAGCCAACCACTGGCGAGACCCACCTGCGTCACCATATCAGCCCTAACGGCTTCTATCGTGGTCGTAAAGTCTTGAAAACCAAAAACGACGAGTAATCGACGTTTTTGCAGGGTAAGATGAAAGCGGTGTTGCGTGGTTTATTCAGCGTGGCGCCGCTTCTTCTTTTTCATCGGCTGCAATCCACTTTGCACACCGTCATTTTGAATCACGCTGACTCCGGCCGGCCATGCTTTTGCATATGCCCAGGTCCGATGTCCATCTTGCCGCAGTTGCCCTTCCGGGTGTGAGCGCGGTACTGAATCAAAACAATGACAATCAAAATATCTATCGACTGCATGGGCGGAGATCATGGTCCTTCAGTCACTATTCCCGCAGCAATTTCCTTCCTAAACCACGAACCTGACGCCGAACTCATACTCGTAGGCCTGGAACAGGTGATCCGCGCCGAACTGAAAAAACATAAAGCCGACGGCCATCCGCGCCTGTCGGTAGTGCACGCTTCCGAACAAATCACGATGGACGATCCGCTCGAGGTCGCACTGCGCCGCAAGAAGGATTCGTCGATGCGCGTGTCGATCGAGCTGGTCAAGGATGGCAAGGCGCAAGCCTCTGTGTCCGCCGGCAATACGGCGGCCTTGATGGCGGTCTCGCGCTACGTGCTGAAAACCATGGCCGGGGTCGACCGGCCCGCCATCTGCAGCATCATGCCGAATCAAAAAGATGGCCCCACCTATATGCTGGACCTGGGCGCCAACGTCGATTGCGAACCGCATCACTTGCACCAGTTCGCCATCATGGGCTCGGTATTGGTGTCGGCCATGGAAGGCATTCCCCGTCCGACGATCGGCTTGCTGAACGTGGGCACCGAAGACATCAAGGGTAATGAAGTCGTCAAACTGACCGGCAAGCTCCTGCAAGCCGACCACGAGCGCGGCGCCCTGAATTTTTACGGCAACGTGGAAGGTAACGATATCTTCAAGGGCACCACCGACATCGTCGTCTGCGACGGTTTCGTCGGCAATGTCACGCTGAAGGCGATCGAAGGCGTGGCCCGCTTCTTCGGCAATACCTTGCGGACCGAATTCAAGCGCAACTGGTTGACGATGCTTGGCGCCCTGATCGGACGCGGCGCGCTGCAATCCATCAAGGAAAAATTTCAGCCGTCGCGCTACAACGGCGCCAGTCTGCTGGGCTTGCGCGGCCTGGTGTTCAAGAGCCATGGCGGCGCTGATGCCTATTCTTTCGAGTGGGCCATCAAGCGCGCGTATGATGCTGCAAAAAATGATGTGTTGGCGAATCTGTCGACGATGATCGCCGAATTGATGCCGCGCACGCCGGTGCTGCAAGAGCCAAGCTCAACTATTTAAGGACGGTGCAGGGAACATGAGTTTATATAGCAAAATTATTGGTACCGGCAGCTATCTGCCGGAAAAACGCGTGACCAATCATGACCTGACCGCGCAACTGGCGGCCAAGGGCATCGAAACTTCGGATGAGTGGATCGTTTCGCGCAGCGGCATTTCGGTGCGCCATTACGCGGCGCCGGACCAGAACTCTTCCGACCTCGGCGTCGCCGCGGCCAACAAGGCGCTCGAGATGGCCGGCCTGCAGCCCGACGATATCGACTTGATCATCGTCGCCAGTTCGACCCCGGATTTCTTCGGCAGTTTCCCGAGCACCGCCTGCATCGTGCAAAACAAGCTGGGCATGACCAATAATTGCGCCGCCGTCGACGTGCAAGCCGTCTGCAGCGGCTTCGTCTACGCCATTTCCACCGCCGACAGCTTCATCAAGTCGGGCGCGCACAAGAACGTGCTGGTGATCGGCGCCGAAGTGTTTTCGCGCATCCTCGATTTCAATGACCGCGGCACCTGTGTGCTGTTCGGCGACGGCGCCGGCGCCATCGTCATGACCGGTTCGGACGAGCCCGGCGTGCTGGCGACCAAGCTGCACGCCGACGGCCGCCATGCCGACATCCTCAGCATTCCCGGCAATGTCGCTGGCGGCGCCGTGGCCGGCAGCGGTTTCCTGTACATGGATGGTCCGGCGGTATTCAAGCTGGCCGTATCGGTGCTGGAAAAAGTGGCCACCGAAGCGCTCGAGCACGCCAAGATGAGCGCGGACCAGATCGACTGGCTGATCCCGCACCAGGCGAATATCCGCATCATGAACAGCACCGCCAAGAAGCTTGGCTTGCCGCTGGAAAAAATGGTGGTGACGGTCGACCAGCACGGCAACACCTCGGCGGCCTCGATCCCGCTGGCGCTCGACGTCGCCGTGCGCGACGGCCGCGTCAAGAAGGGCGACAACGTCATGATGGAAGGCGTAGGCGGCGGGTTTACGTGGGGGGCCGTCCTGGTAAGGATGTAAGGTTTTCCATTTACTTACCAGGACGTGGTAAGGATGTAAGGTTTTCCATTTACTTACCAG
>DASYLQ010000161.1:0-15230 GCA_036009485.1 Janthinobacterium sp. | reverse complement strand
CACTGTTGCTGCTGCCGCCGCCGCCGCAGGCCGCCATGAAGAGCGTGGCCAGCGAGACACCCAGGCGGGCTCTCCACAGGACGGACCGGATCGTGCGCATCGATTCCCTTCGCGGCGGCGCGCCGCGCTGGCGTGCGGAATCGTATTCCGCCGGACCGGCGCGGCTGGCCGAGGTTGTTCGTGCGGACGATTGTGGCGCATCCGCCCGCCCGCGCGCGCGGCGCCCGGTCAGCGGCCCTGTTGCGCGGCCAGCTCTTCGGCCAGCGCTTTCATCACGTGGCGCGCGCTGGACTCGTTGGTGGCGCACACCACGTCGTGCACGTCGCAGGCGCGCACGAGGGCGTTGATGTCCGGCTCGTGCGGCTGCGGCGTCATCGGGTCGCGCAGGAAAATCACGCAATCGATCTGCCCCTCCACCAGCAGCGCGCCGATTTGCAGGTCGCCGCCGAACGGGCCGGAGTGCTTGCGTTCGACCGCCAGCCCCAGCTCGGCGATCAGGCGCCCGCCGGTGGTGCCGGTGGCCGACAGCGTGCAAGTGGACAGGAAGTCCAGGTAGGCGCCGGCCAGGGCGATCATGTCGTCTTTTTTCTTGTCGTGGGCGATCAGGGCGATGCGCGCCGGGGCGCCGGGTGCTGTACTCATGGGCTGTCTCATCCGGGGTTGTTTTAAAGGGCTATTTTAAAGGGCTATTTTTTCTTCGACAGGATATAGATCCCCGCCAGCACCAGGCCGGTGCCGGCCAGCTGCCAATTGGTGACCGGTTCGCCGAGGATGACGGCGCCGAGGAACAGCGTCGAGACCGGGCCTATCATGCCGGCCTGCGAAGCCGTGCCGGCGCCGATGCGCTGCACCGCAATCATCGTCATGAACACCGGCATCACCGTGCACAGGACGCCGTTCATCAGCGACAGCCAGTATACCGGCGCCGGCTGCACCAGCATGCCGGCCGGGCGCAGGATGAAGAACTGGGCGATGCAGGCGAAGCTGGCGGCGCACATCGCATACGCCACCAGGCGCAGCGAACCGACCCGCTTCACCAGTTCGCCCGAGCCGAGCAGATACACGGCGTAGGCGCTGGCGGAACCCAGCACCAGCAGCGAGCCGAGGGCGACATTGCCGGCGCCGCTGCGCAAGTCGTGCACGAAGACCAGCACGATGCCGCAATACGAAGCCGCCAGCGCCAGCCACTGGACCCGGCTGATGTGCTGCTTGAGGAAGACCGAAGTGATGACCAGGACGAAGGTCGGCGTCAGGAACAGGATCAGCCGCTCCAGCCCGACCGAGATGTATTGCAGGCCGAGGAAATCGAGGAAGCTCGACACGTAATAGCCGATCACCCCGAGGCCGGCCAGGCGCCAGCGGTCGGCGTTCGACAGCGGCGCCTCGCTGCGCATCTTCCAGACGGCGACGGCGGCGAAGGCCGGCAGCGAAAACATCATGCGGAAGGCGATCACGGTGACGGCGTCGATGTGGTAGCGGTACAGCAGCTTGGCCAGCACGGCCTTGGTCGAAAACAGGACGGCGCCGCCGGCGGCGATGGCCAGGCCGCCCAGGTAGGCGGCGCGCGGCAGCGGCTCGGCGGCCGCGGGGTTGGTGCTTTTGTTCATCCCCCGATTGTAAGGGCAAACCGCGGCCGGCGTGTCGGCGGGCATGGCGCCGCGGCCGGGTTTACGCCGGCCCCGGTGGCGCTTTTAACAGGGGCACTATGCTAAAATGTCGGCCACAATTGCATACCGTCTAAGGAAGAGTCACCATGGCTGGACACAGTAAATGGGCCAATATCAAACATAAAAAAGCCGCGACGGACGCCAAGCGCGGCAAAATCTGGACCCGCCTGATCAAGGAAATCACGGTCGCCGCGCGCATGGGCGGGGCCGACATCGCCGCCAATCCGCGCCTGCGCCTGGCCGTGGACAAGGCCGCCGATGCGAATATGCCGAAGGATAATGTGCAGCGCGCGATCAACCGCGGCAGCGGCGGCGCCGACGGCGCCAGCTACGAGGAAGTGCGCTATGAAGGCTATGGCGTCGGCGGCGCCGCCGTCATCGTCGAATGCATGACCGACAACCGCGTCCGCACCGTGGCCGAAGTGCGCAACGCCTTTAACAAAAACGGCGGCAACATGGGCAACGAAGGCTCGGTCGCCTTCATGTTCCAGCATTGCGGCCAGTTCCTGTTCGCCCCCGGCACGGCGGAAGACAAATTGATGGAAGCGGCCCTGGAAGCCGGCGCCGAAGACGTCATCGCCGACGACGAAGGCGGCTTCGAAGTGCTGTGCCCGGTGCACGATTTCGCCAACGTCAAGGACGCGCTGGAAAAAGCCGGCTTCAAGGCCGAAGTGGCCGAGATCATCATGAAGCCCGCCACCGAGACCGTGTTCGCCGGCGACGACGGCGTCAAGATGCAAAAGCTGCTGGACGCATTGGAAAACCTGGACGACGTCCAGGAAGTGTTCACCAACGCGCTGATCGAAAATTGAAGCGCGCCTTGCCACCCTATTTGAAAACTATACGGCGATCCCCATGAAAATTTTGGTAGTCGGCTCTGGCGGCCGGGAACACGCACTGGCATGGAAACTGGCGCAATCGGAGCGCATCCAGATGGTCTATGTCGCACCGGGCAACGGCGGCACCGCGCGCGACGCGCGCCTGGTCAACGTCGCCATCACCGACCTCGAACAACTGGCCGACTTCGTCGTCCGGGAGCACATCGGCCTGACCGTGGTCGGCCCGGAAGTGCCGCTGGCGGCCGGCATCGTCAACCTGTTCCGCGCCCGCGGCCTGAAGATCTTCGGCCCGACCAGGGAAGCGGCGCAGCTGGAATCGTCCAAGGATTTCGCCAAGGCCTTCATGCAGCGCCACGGCATCCCGACGGCCCGATACCAGACCTTTTCCGAAGCCGCGCCGGCGCACGCCTACATCGATGCGCACGGCGCGCCCATCGTCATCAAGGCCGACGGCCTGGCCGCCGGCAAGGGCGTGGTGGTGGCGCTGACGCTGGACGAGGCGCACCAGGCGGTCGACAGCATGCTGGCCGATAACCAGTTCGGCGACGCCGGCGCCCGCATCGTCATCGAGGAATTCCTGGCCGGCGAGGAAGCCAGCTTCATCGTCATGTGCGACGGCAAAAACGTCTTGCCGCTGGCGACCAGCCAGGACCACAAGCGCCTGAAGGACCACGACGAGGGCCCGAACACCGGCGGCATGGGGGCGTATTCGCCGGCGCCCATCGTCACGCCGGCGATGCATGCGCGCGTGATGCGCGAGATTATCAACCCGACCATCCAGGGCATGGCCAGGGACGGCATCCAGTTCACCGGCTTCCTGTACGCCGGGCTGATGATCGACGACCAGGGCAACCCGAAGACGCTGGAATTCAACTGCCGCATGGGCGACCCGGAAACCCAGCCCATCATGGCGCGCCTGAAGACCGACCTGCTGACGGTGATGGAGCACGCCGTCAACGGCACGCTCGACGCCGTGGAACTGGAATGGGACCGCCGCACCGCGGTCGGCGTGGTGCTGGCGGCGGCCGGCTATCCGGACAAGCCGGCCAAGGGCGCGCTGATCGAAGGCATCCCGGCCGAGACGCCGGAAGCGGTGACCTTCCATGCCGGCACCACGCCGGCCGCCGGTCACCTGGTCGTCAACGGCGGCCGCGTCCTGTGCGTGGTGGGCCTGGGCGACAGCATCAGGATGGCGCAGAAGCAGGCGTACGAAGCGGTCGACCAGATCCATTTCGACGGTATGCAACTGCGCCGCGACATCGGCTGGCGCGGCCTGAAACACTGAAACCGATAGTCCGATGCCGGGGGCCGGTCCCGCCCCGGCATGGCGCCCTGCCAGCTTTTGCTATCACAAAAACCCGCAACAGGGTACAATCCACCCTCGATTTTTTATTCTTCGCCTCGGCGGCCCCCAACGATGTCGTCTTCCCCCTCCCCTTCGGCCGTCAAAGCTTATCTGCTCGCACTGCAAAGCCGCATCGTCGCCGCCTTCGAGGAAGTCGACGGCAAGCCGTTCGCGACGGACACCTGGCAGCGCCCCGAAGGCGGCGGCGGGATTTCGCGCCTGATCGAGGAAGGCAATGTGCTGGAGCGCGGCGGCGTGAATTTTTCCCACGTCACCGGCGCCAGGCTGCCGCCGTCGGCCGCCGCCGGCCGGCCCGACCTGGCCGGCCGGCCGTGGGAAGCGATGGGCGTCTCGCTGGTGATGCATCCGCGTAATCCGTATGCGCCGACGGTGCACATGAACGTGCGCTTTTTCAGCACCGCCGACGGCGCCGGCGAGCCGGTCTGGTGGTTCGGCGGCGGCATGGACTTGACGCCGTACTACGCCGACGCCGGCGACGTCAGGCATTTCCACCGCAGCTGCCGCGCCGCGCTGGAGCCGTTCGGCGCCGGACTGCACCCGAAGTTCAAGCAGTGGTGCGACGAGTATTTTTACCTGAAACACCGGGGCGAGGCGCGCGGCGTCGGCGGCATCTTCTTCGACGATTTCCACGCCCTCGGCTTCGAACAAAGCTGCGCCATGATGCAAAGCGTCGGCGACAGCTTCATCGGCGCCTACCTGCCGATCCTGGCGCGCCGCAAGGATACGCCCTACGGCGAGCGGGAACGCGATTTCCAGGCTTACCGGCGCGGCCGCTACGTCGAATTCAACCTGGTGTTCGACCGCGGCACCCTGTTCGGGCTGCAGTCCGGCGGGCGCACCGAAGCGATCCTGATGTCGATGCCGCCGCTGGTCAAATGGCGCTACGACTGGCACCCGGAAGCCGGCAGCGCCGAAGCGGCGCTCTACACCGACTTCCTGCCGCAGCGCGACTGGCTGCAAGCGTGACGGCACGCATCGCACTGCTGGGAGGCAGTTACGATCCGGTGCATAACGGCCACGTCGCCCTCGGCGTCTACTTCGCCAGGCTGCTCGGCGCCGACGAACTGCGCGTGATCCCGGCCGGCGCGCCATGGCAAAAGGACACGCTCCAGGCCAGCCCTGAACAGCGCGCCGAAATGGCCCGCCTGGCCTTCGCCGCCGCGCCATTTCCGCCCGGCCTGAAGGTCAGCATCGACCTCCAGGAAATCGAGCGCGGCCGCCCGACCTATACCGTCGAGACGCTGCGCCAGGTGCGCGCCGAACTCGGACCGCAGGCCAGCATCGCCTTCCTGATGGGCGCCGACCAGCTGCGCCGGCTCGACACCTGGCATGAGTGGCGCGCGCTGTTCGAGCATGCGCATATCTGCGTCGCCGCCCGCCCCGGCTTCGCGCTCGACGGCAGCGGCTGGCCGCCCGCGGTGGCGCAGGAATTCGCGCGCCGCCTGGGGCCTGTTGAACAAATCCGCAACACGCCGCATGGTCTGACTTATCTGGCACAGGACTTCGCGGTGGATATCTCCGCCACCGGCATACGTGCGGCAATACAACGGGGCGACGTGACAAATTCGCACATTTCCCCGCGAGTGCTAGACTATATTGAACAACATAATTTATATAAAAGCTAAATGGATATTAAAAAACTGCAAACCCTCGTCGTTGACGCCCTCGAAGACGTCAAAGGCCAGGATATCGTCCTGTTCGACACCGCCCACCTGACCAGCCTGTTCGACCGCATCGCCATCGTTTCCGGCACCTCCAACCGCCAGACCAAGGCGCTGGCCGCCTCGGTGCGCGACAAGGTCAAGGACGCCGGCGGCGACATCGTCGGCATGGAAGGCGAAGACACCGGCGAATGGGTGCTGGTCGACCTGGGCGACATGATCGTCCACATCATGCAGGCGCCGATCCGGGCCTACTACCGCCTGGAAGAAATCTGGGGCGACAAGCCGGTCAAGCTGGGCGCCGCCAAGCGCGTCGTCTCCAAGCGCAGCGCCTCCGAGACGGAAGAACCGAAGAAAACCGCGCGCCACCTGACGTCGCAGCAAGCCGCCGTCGACGTCAAGCCGGTACTCGAGCGCAAGGCCCCGGTCAAGAAAACCCAGGCCACGTCGGCCACCAAGCCGGCCGCCGCGAAGAAGCCGGCCAGCGCCAAGCCCGCGGCCGGCAAGACCGTCAAGGTCGCCACCTCGAAGAGCGCCAGCGCCGCCGCCAAGGCCCTGAAGGCGCTGCCGCCGAAACCGAAGGCGCCAAAAGTCTCGGCCGAAGCCCCGGCCAGGATCGTCATCAAGCGCAGCGTCAAAAAAGCCGCAGAGTAAGCGCGCATGCAGCTCATCATCGCTGCGGTCGGCCACAGGATGCCGGCATGGATCGAGGCCGGCTTCGGCGAATACGCCAAGCGCATGCCGCCCGAACTGCGCATCGTCCTCAAGGAAATCAAGCCGGTCGAGCGTTCCGGCAGCAAGACCGCGGCCACCGCGATGGCGCTGGAACGCGAGCGCATCGAGGCGGCGCTGCCGAAAGGCGCGCGCATCGTCGCCCTCGACGAGCGCGGCAAGGACTTGACCAGCGTCGGCCTGTCGCAGCAGCTGACGGCCTGGCAGCAGGACGGCCGCGACACCGCCTTCCTGATCGGCGGCGCCGACGGCCTCGATCCGGAACTGAAGGCGCGCGCCGAAAACCTGATCCGCATCTCCAGCCTGACCCTGCCGCACGGCATGGTGCGCGTGCTGCTCGCCGAGCAGTTGTACCGCGCCTGGTCGATCACGCAAAACCATCCCTACCACCGGGTCTGACCGACCGCACGCCTTCATGAAACCACTAGCCCGAAAAATCTACCTGGCCTCGAAAAGTCCGCGCCGGCGCGAATTGCTGCGCCAGATCGGCGTCGACTTCGAGCTGCTGCTGCTGCGCAGCGACGGCCCGCGCGGCGCCGACGTCACCGAGGAAGTCAAGCCCGGCGAGGCCGCCCTCGACTACGTGGCGCGGGTGGCGAATGAAAAAGCCGCCTTCGCCTGGAACCTGGTGCGGCAGCGCCGCCTGATGCCGCGCCCGGTGCTGGCGGCCGACACCACCGTCTGCCTCGACGGGACCATCCTCGGCAAGCCGGCCAGCCGCGCCGAGGCGGTCGACATGCTGCGCCGCCTGGCTGGCCGCACCCACCAGGTGCTGACCTCGATCGCCGTGCATTACACCGACATGGCGGAGCAGCTGACGCAGGTGTCCGAAGTGCGTCTCGGCGCACTGTCCGAGGCCTCCATCCAGGCTTATTGCGCGACCCAGGAACCGTACGACAAGGCCGGCGGCTACGGCATCCAGGGCCTGGCGGCGCTGTTCGTCGAGCATATCGACGGCAGCCACTCCGGCATCATGGGCCTGCCGTTGTTCGAGACGGCGCAATTGCTGCGCAAGGCCGGCCTGCCGCTGCCCTGAAGTAGCCTGCTTTACCAAGCCGTCCACCTGGCGCCGCAGGGCGGGTATGATGGCGGTTCGATCCCCACTCCCGCCCGCCGGCGCATCCGACGCATGAATGAAGACATCCTGATCAATATCACCCCGCAGGAAACCCGGGTCGCCCTGGTGCTGCAGGGCGCGGTGCAGGAACTGCACATCGAACGCACGCTGACGCGCGGCCTGGCCGGGAATGTCTATTCCGGCAAGGTGGTGCGGGTGCTGCCGGGGATGCAGTCGGCCTTCATCGACATCGGCCTGGAGCGCGCCGCCTTCCTGCACGTCGCCGACATCTGGGAAGCGCGCAGCCACGACGGCAGCAATTCGACCCCGGCGCCGATCGAGAAAATCCTCTTCGACGGCCAGGTCCTGACGGTGCAGGTGATCAAGGACCCGATCGGCACCAAGGGCGCGCGCCTGTCGACGCAGATCTCGATCGCCGGGCGCATGCTGGTCTACCTGCCGCAAGACCACCACATCGGCATCTCGCAAAAGATCGAAAAGGAATCCGAGCGCGAACTGCTGCGCAGCCGCCTGTACGGCCTTTTGCCGGCCGATGAAAAAGGCGGTTACATCGTGCGCACCCAGGCCGAAGACGCCTCCGACGCCGACCTGGCGGGCGACGTCGAATACCTGCGCAAGACCTGGGCCGCGATCTGCCACGGCGCCCGCACCCGCCCCGCCACCAGCCTGCTGCACCTGGACCTGAGCCTGGCCCAGCGCGTGCTGCGCGACTTCGTGCACGACGAGACGGCCACGATCCAGGTCGACTCGCGCGAAAACTATGTGATGCTGCAGGAGTTCGGCCAGGAGTACACGCCCAGCGTATTGCCGCGCCTGCAGCACTACCTGGGCGAACGCCCGCTGTTCGACCTGTACGGCGTCGAGGAAGAGATCCTGCGCGCGCTGGGGCGCCGGGTCGACCTGAAGTCGGGCGGCTACCTGATCGTCGACCAGACCGAGGCGATGACCACCATCGACGTCAACACCGGCGGCTTCGTCGGCGGGCGCAACTTCGCCGACACCATCTTCAAGACCAACCTGGAGGCGGCCCACGCGATCGCCCGCCAGCTGCGGCTGCGCAATTTGGGCGGCATCATCATCGTCGACTTCATCGACATGGAAAACAATGAGCACCGCAACGCCGTGCTGGCCGAACTGAAAAAGACGCTGTCGCGCGACCGCACCAAGATATCGGTCAGCAGTTTCTCGGCGCTGGGATTGGTCGAGATGACGCGCAAGCGCACCCGCGAATCGCTGGCGCACATCCTGTGCGAACCCTGCCCGGCCTGCGACGGCAAGGGCCAGGTCAAGACTTCGCGCACCATCTGCTACGAAATCCTGCGCGAGCTGCTGCGCGAGGCGAAGCAGTTCAACCCGCGCGAATTCCGCATCCTGGCCTCGCAGGAAGTGGTCGACATGTTCCTCGAAGAAGAGTCGCAGCACCTGGCGATGCTGGGCGATTTCATCGGCAAGAAGATTTCCCTGCAGGTGGAAAACACGTATCACCAGGAACAGTACGACGTGATTTTGATGTAGGCGATGGAGCCCGGCCATGCGACATCCGTCAAGGAGCTGTCATTCAATTCTGATGACCTATGGGGCTCCAGCCCGGAGTGATTTCCCAGCAGTCAAACCACTTCCATCGCCCCGCCATGCACGCGGTTGCGGCCCCCGGCCTTGGCGGCGTACAGCGCCTTGTCGGCCGCTTCCACCAGGTCGCCCGGCTGGTGCCTGTCGCGCTGCGGCACCAGCGCCGCCACGCCGGCGCTGACGGTGACGATGCCGAACGAGCTGCCGGCGTGGACGATGCCGGTGTCGGCGATGGCCTTGCATATCATTTCAGCCACCGCCAGGGCGCCATCCAGGCCGGTGCCGGGCAGCAGCACGCCGATTTCCTCGCCGCCGTAGCGCGCCGCCAGGTCGCCCGGCCGGCTCGGCGTCAGGCGGCGGATCGCCAGGCTCACCGCGCGCAGGCATTCGTCGCCGTTGGCGTGGCCATAGCGGTCGTTGTACTGCTTGAAGTGGTCGACGTCGATCATGATGAAGGCCAGCGGCGCGCCGGCGCGCATGGCCCGGCTGAACTCGGCATCCAGGGTGGCGTCGAGCTGGCGCCGGTTGGCCAGGCCGGTCAAGCCATCCTGCATCGCCAGTTTCTCCAGGTCGCGGTTGAGGCTTTCCAGCGCGTCGCGCGCGACCGTCAATTCATGCTCGGCCTTGGCCCTGAGTTCGATCTGGCGCACCAGGCGCAGGCCGAAAAATCCCAGCAGCAGGGTCAGCAGCAGCACCCCGAGCGAATGCAGGAAGGTGTCGCGGCGCCAGTATTCCAGCGCTTCATCGCGCGACAGCGCCGCCGTGACGAAGAGCGGATAGTGCTCGAGCGGACGGTAACTGTTCAAGCGCACCACATTGTCTTGCCCCGAACGGAGGATAGCCGTGCCGACCGGCCTGGCCTGGTAGGCATGGTACAAGGGCGAGGCGCTGAAATCCTTGCCCATGCCGCCGGATGGACGGCGAAACATGATGATGCCGCTATTGCTCAGCAGGGCCACCGCGCCGTCCTGGCCGATGTCCAGGCTCTGGTAAAAGCGGCTGAAATAATCGATGCCGATGGTCGCCGTCACCACCCCGGCGAAGCTACCGTCGACGCGGCTGATGCGGCGCGATACCGTGACGATCCATTTGCCGCTGGAGCGGCTCTTGATCGGCATGCCGACGTAGCTCGCATGGCCCGGGTGCTGGCGATGGAAAATGAAATAGTCGCGGTCGGAATTGTTTAACGATTTCACTTCGGCGCTGCGCGAATTGACCACCCAGCGGCCGTTTTCGTCATATACGAACAAACCTTCGAGCTGCGGCAATTCGGCGGCGCGCGCCGCCAGCGCCTGGTGCAGGCGCCGCAGCACGGCGGCGTCGTTGTTGTCGATGTCGATCAGCCCGACCATGTCGCCCAGGACGATATCGGCCGACTTGATGGTGTCGTCGGCCTGCTGGGCCATCGCCCGCGCCAGGTTGCGGGTGGCGCTCTCGACTTCCTGCAGATGGACGGTGCGCGCATTCCAGCTGCGCCAGCCGTCGCTCACCAGCAGCGAGACGCAGACGACCGCCACGAACAGGGTGGCGCGGGACGTGATCGAAGGACGTTTCAACATGGCCGCCTGTGGGTGGATGCACGAATGCCAAGATTCCCTTATACAATAAACAAGCCCGCAGCGCCACTCCGGCGTGCTCATTGCGCATGCGCCGCCGCTCCCGTCAGCCTCAGGCTCCCGGCACGCTGGCCTGCCGCAGCATCGGCCGCAACGCTTGCCACGCCATGTCGGCGCCAAGCTGGCGCAGGCAGTTCTGGTGTCCCAGCGGGCACTCGCGCTGGCGGCACGGCGAGCACTCCAGGCGCAGCGAGAGCGCCTTGGCGAGGTCGGAAAACGGCGGCGCGTGGTCCGGGTCGGTCGGCCCGTACAGCGCGATGACGGGGCGGTTCAGCGCCGAGGCGATGTGCAGCAGGCCGGAATCGTTGCTGACCACCGCATCGGCGCGGGCGATCAGCGCCACCGCCTCGGCCAGCGAGGTGGCGCCGGCCAGGTTCAGCACGCCATCGCGGCCGATGCGCGCGGCGATGTCGCGGCAAACCTCGCCATCCTTGGGCGAACCGAGCAGGCCGACCTGGATGCCGGGAACGGTGTCCATGACCGTCTGCGCCAGCGCGGCGAAATGTTCGGCCGGCCAGCGCTTGGCGGCGCCGAATTCGGCGCCCGGGGCGAACAGCAGCAGCGGCCGTTCCAGCGCCAGGCCGACGCGGGCGCAGGCCGCGGCCACCTGCGCCGGGCTGGCGCCCAGCACCGGGCGCGGCACGGCCGCCGGCGCGGACGCGGCGGGCGGCAGCGCCAGCGCGGCATAAAAGGCCACCATGGGCCGCGGCGCGGCGCCTGCGTCGTGGTGCATCACATTGATCAAGCCATAGCGGCTTTCGCCTTTGTAGCCGATGCGGCGCGGAATGCCGGCCAGCCACGGAATCAGCGCGAACTTGAGCGTATTCGGCAGTACATAGGCGTCGGCATAGCCGCGCCGCCTCAGCAGGCGGGCAAACTTCCAGCGCTCCTTCAGTTGCAGGGCGCCGTGGCGGAACGGCGTTTCCAGCACCTGGTCCACCTCGGCCATCTGGCGCCATACCGGCGCCACCGAGGGCGGCGCCAGCACGTCGATGGCGCGCCCGGGCTGGCGCGCGCGCAGCAGTTGCAGCAAGGGTTGGGCCATCACGGCGTCGCCGATCCAGTTGGGCGAGACGACCAGCGTGCGCAGCGCCGCCACGGCCGGCTCAGACGCCGCCACGGCGCGCTTTCGCATTCAGGCAAAAGCCCATCAGCAGATATAGCATGAGGATGTAGAACAGGCTGCCCTTGACCGACCAAAAGATCACTTCCGTCAGGCCGAAAGCGGCGTAGCTGAGCACCAGCAGCAGGCCGGCCATGCCCAGCGCGATCTCTTCGTTGCCGGCCGATTCATGGCGTTTCAGCACGCGCAAAAAGAACAGCAGCGGCGCCACCAGAGTGGCCAGCCAGATCAGGAAGCCGACGATGCCGCCGGTTACCAGCGCCTGCAGCGCATCGTTGTGGACATGCTCGCGCGGCAGCACCAGCGCGTTCAGGCGGCCGGCCTCGACTTCGCCGCGCATCTCCTCCTTGTACGACAGGATGCCGGCGCCGAACAGCGGATGGCGGCCGATCAGCACCGCGGCGCCCTTCCACAATTCAAAGCGCTGGCCCAGATTGGTGTCGATGCTGCCGCCGTCGAAATACAGGCGCACGTCGCTGACGCCCTCCATCACGCGGGCCTGCACGCCGGTCTGCGGCACGACATAGGTCAGCACCATCAGGACCGCCGCCATGGCGCCGATGGCGCGGATGGCGCGGCCGCGCAGGAAATGGCTGTACTTGAGGAAAACCACCAGGGCCGCCAGCAGCGCCAGCCAGCCGCCGCGGGTGCCGGTGGCGTTCGAGGCGGCCAGGCCGGCCAGGGCGCCCAGGCAAGGCCAGAGCACGTATTTGCCGCCGCGGAAATCGAGCACGGCCGCCAGGCACAGCAAGCCCATGCACAAGGCCAGGTCGCCGAAGGTAATCGCATTCATCAATCCGCCCGGACGCACCAGGCCCAGGGCGATGCGCTGGTAGCCGATGAAGGCGGCGCCGGCGAACACGCCGGCGATCAGCCCCCACCACAGGCTCTTGCGGCTGGGCCGCAAGACCAGCACGCAAACCAGCGCCGTGACCGCGAACAGCATGCGCGAGGGTTTTTCCAGCGTGCCCAGGGTTTCATGGCTGCGCAACAGCAGGTTGGCCAGGACGTAGAGGAAATTCAGCAGGAACGCTATCAAAACCCAGCGTATCTCGCCAAGATGCTGCGTCAGCGCCAGCCGCCCGCGCTTCCACAGGAACAGGCCGGCCAGCAAAAAGATGAAGCTGCATACGCTGACGCCGCCGCCAGCGCCGATCAGCGTGGAAAACGGCAGCAGGAATACCAATCCATTGACAAAAACAGCTTGCGGATCAAGTTTTTTTATTGAGTTATGATTCATTACTTTTTTATGAGCCATTCTTGCAAAAACGGCCAAGCTGAGTATGGCTTAAAGGTCTATCCCTTAAATCACGGCTGATTAAATTGAACAATATGCAGCAAGCACCAACGATTTCCGTCATTGTCACCACTTACAACCGCCCCGACGCACTCAGCGCCGTCATCGAGGCGTGTTTCGCCCAGGACGACAAAAATTTCGAAATCATTATCGCCGATGATGGCTCGACCCACAACACGCAGGAGTGCGTCGCGCGCCTGACACAGCGTTCGCCGGTGCCGCTGCGGCACGTCTGGCAAGCCGACCAGGGCTTCCGCGCGGCGATGGCGCGCAACAAGGGCACGCTGGCCGCCAGCGGCGACTATATCGTGTTCCTGGATGGCGATTGTATCCCGCAACGCGATTTCATCGGCCGCCATCGCGCCCTGGCGGCGCGCGGTTACCTGGTGTCGGGCAGCCGCATCCTGCTCAGTCCAGCCCTGACCGGCCGCGTCCTGGCCGACCATCTCGACTTGCACCGGCTCAGCCTGGCCGACAAACTGCGTTTCCGCTTCCAGGGCCACATCAACAAGGTCTTGCAACTGCTGCTGCGCTGGCCCGACCTGGGCCGCACCAGCAAGCGCTTTTCCTGGCGCCGCATCAAGAGTTGCAACCTGGGCGTCTGGCGCAGCGACCTGGCCCTGGTCAACGGTTTCGATGAAAGCTTTACCGGCTGGGGCCATGAGGATTCCGACCTGGTGGTGCGCCTGTTCAATGCCGGCGTGATGCGCAAGGACGGCGCCTTCGCCACCGAAGTATTCCACTTGTGGCATAAGGAAAGCGTGCGCGACCAAGAGTCGAGCAACCGCAAGGTGGTGCTGCAACGCGCCGCCGACAAAACCGTCCGCGCCACCCAGGGCCTGGATTCCGCCACGGCGCCGACGGCCGCCTGAGCTTCAGGGCGGCGGCCGGCCTGCGTTCGGCCCGGATGCGGCGCCGTCAAAGCTGGAAAAATTGCTGCGGTATTGGCGCGCCGTCAAGCCCAGGCGCTTCAGGAAGACCTGGCGCAGGTGGTTGGCATTGCCGAAGCCGCAGTGGTAAGCCACCGTTTTCAGCGGTTCGGCGCCGGACTCGAGCATCACGCGGGCGGCGTCGAGGCGCGCGCTTTCGAGGAACTCGGCCGGCGTCACGCCGGCGTCGCGCACGAACACGCGGGCGAAATTGCGCGCGCTCATGGCGACGATCTGCGCCAGGCCGTCCACCGTCAATTCCTCGTCTATATGCGCCAGCATGTATTCCTGCACCTGGGCCACCGGCGACGACGCTTCCACGCAGGGCGTCAGGTAGGGGCTGAATTGCGACTGGCCGCCGCGGCGCTGGGTGAACACCACCAGGCGCTTGGCCACGTTCAGCGCCACTTCGGCGCCGTGGTCCTGGGCCAGCAGGTAGAGCGACAAGTCGATGCCGGCGGTGACCCCGGCCGAGGTATACAGGTCGCCGTCGCGCAGGTAGATGCTGTCGGCGTCGACGCGCACGCCGGGGAAGGCGGCCGCCAGCGCGGCGGCGTCGTTCCAGTGCGTGGCTACGGTTTTCCCTTCCAGCAAACCGGCGCGCGCCAGCAGGAAGGTGCCGTTGCAGATCGAGCCGTAGCGCCGCGCCCGCAATGCGGCGCCGGCCAGCCAGTCGCTCAGGGCGGCGTCGCGCGGCTGCCGCGGCAAGGCCGGGCCGCCGGCCGCCAGCAGCAAGTCGTAGGCGCCGGTCGCTTCGGAATAATGGCGGTGGGCGGCCAGCGGCAAGCCGTTCGAGCACGCCATCAAGCCGCGTTCGGTGCCCAGCACGTCGAGCGCGTAATGCTGGGCCGGCTCCAGGAAACGGTTCGCCTCGGCAAATACATCGAGCGGCCCGGACACGTCCAGGGATTGCACGCCGGGAAAGACCAGGATCGCCACTGTGCGCATGAGCTTGTATCCTTGAAAAGGATGGGAAGAAAAAACACGGGGAACATGATAACGCGGAACAAGAAATTGAAGCGGTTTGGGTATGTTTTACGGCATGTGCGGCAACGAACAGACAGGCCGGAACCAGCCTGACACTCTGGCCCTGATTGCGGCAGATCCATTCCGGCCGTCCGTACACAGCACAAGGAGCACCGCCATGCGCGTGGATATTTATCGCCGAGCCGAACAGCAAGGCGTCTTTTCCTATCTGGCCGTACCGGAAGGCAAAGTCATCCCGGAGGAAGCCACCAATACCGATTGGCAACCGCAAGCCCGGGGCGTGGAAATGGACGACGACGCCGACGTCTTGCCCAAATATCATATCGAACAGCCGGTCGAGCAGATCAGCGCCAAGGGTTATGCGAT
>DASYLQ010000160.1:0-4708 GCA_036009485.1 Janthinobacterium sp. | reverse complement strand
ACAGGTGTTGTGGTGCGCGGTACTTAGTCCGCCAGGGCTATGGTAAACGGAACCGGATTGCGCATCGTGTTGGCGACCGGCGAGAATAAATTCGCCTGTTGCACGATCGCATCGAGCTCTTCGCGGCTGGCATCGCCTTCGACCAGCACCTTGACGCGAATCTGCTGGAAACCCATTTGCGACGGCTGCATCAGCGCGCCGCCCGCGCCCCAGGCCGCCGGGTTGCCGATGTCGCCTTCGAGAAACAGCTCCAGTTTGCTCAGCTTAACTTGTTTCCAGGTGGCCACCGCGGTGATGCCGACGGCCAGGCAGCCGCCCAGCGCCGACAGCGCCACTTCGCCGGGCGCCGGTGCGGTGTCTTGACCGAACAGGTGCGGCGGCTCATCGACAACGACTGCGCTATGCTCGCCGACGTAACTGAGGGTGCGGAACTGGCCGTCGCAGACGGTATGGACTTTGTTGGTGCCGCGCCGGGTCGGGTTGTTGCGGCCCTGCTCGGCAAACGCCGTCAAGCCATCGCGGTCGATCGGACGCAGGTAGGTGGTAACGGTGCTGACAGTGGTGTTTGGGGTATTCAATTCATTCTCCTGGATGGGGTGGTGGGGATACACTACAAGCTATTTAGCAAAGGCCGTGCCAGTAGCTTTATTTTCTGCAACCCAATGATTTATAAAGGGTTTTATAGAAATTGACGGGTTTTCGACATGCTCTCGGCGCACAAAAAATCCGCCAAATTGTCGACATTGCGGACATTGTCGACAATTTGTAATGAATCTTTTTTGTCGAAACCGGGAAACGGTGCAGGTCACGCGCTGCCCAGTTTTGCCCAGCGATAGGCAAACTGGCGCGCCGTGAGGCCCAGCAATTGCGCCGCGCGCGACTTGTTACCGCCGCATTGCGTCAATGCCTGCTGCAACTCGGTGATTGAATGGGAGCTGGCCGGCACATAAGGGCGCACGACGCCAAACGATCCAGGCGAGGCGGGCGCTGCAGGCGCGCCGGACGCCGCGGGCAGCGCAGGCGCTACCTGGGCAAGCGCCCCGCTGCCGGGCATAAAACGCTCGATGTCGGCCGCGCTCAGGATCGGCTTATCGCCGAGCAGCACCACGCGCTCGATCAGGTTCGACAATTCGCGGATGTTACCCGGCCACGCGTGCCGCTCCAGGCGGGCCATGGCGTCCAGCGACAGATTCACATTACGCTGGTTGGCCTGGTTGGTCCGGTTCAGGAAATGCAGGGCAAGCGCGCGGATGTCGCTGCTGCGCTCGGCCAGCGAGGGCAACTGGATCGGGATCACGTTGAGCCGATAATACAGATCCTGCCGGAACAGCCCGCGCCCGACCTGCAGGCCCAGGTCACGGTTGGTGGCGGCTACCAGGCGTACGTCGATGCGGATCTCGCGCTTGCCGCCGAGGCGGGTGATGGTCCCCTCCTGCAGCGTGCGCAGCAGCTTGCCCTGCATGGCAAACGGCAGCTCGCCAATTTCGTCAAGAAAAATGCTGCCTTGGTCGGCCTGCTCGAACAAGCCTTCGCGGTTGCCGCTGGCACCGGTGAACGCGCCGCGCTCGTAACCGAACAGCTCGGACTCGAACAGGCTCTCCGGGATCGCCGCGCAGTTGACCTTGATGAACGGTTTGTCGCGGCGCGGGCTGGCAAGGTGCAGCGCACGGGCGAACAACTCCTTGCCGGTGCCCGATTCACCCAGCAGCAGCACGCTGGCGGTGGCGTCCGACACGCGCTCCAGTTCGGAGATCGCACGCAGCAGCGCCGGCGAGGTGCCGATGATGCCGTAGCGCGCAGTCTCCAATCCCAGCGCATGCGTCAGAATTTCGTTTTGCTGCTCGAGGGCCCGGGTCCGTGCCTGTATCGTCGCCTGCAATTGAAGCAGCTGGCCTGCGAGCGTGGCCATGATGCGCAGCATCGACAAGTCGTCGGCCAGCGCGCGGTTGCGGGTCCGAATCCGGTGACAGGCCAACACACCGACGCTTTTGCCCTCGACCTGGATCGGCAGCGCGATGAACGAGATGGGGCCGGGCGGCAGTTTGTCGCGCGGGACGGCGCGCGCCAGAAAATTATCGTCGCGGTCGATATCCTGCACGATGACCAATTGGCCGCGCGCCAGCACGCCGCCGGTGACGCCCTCGTCCAGCGCGTAACGGCCGCGCGCCGTCTCTTGCCGCGTCAAGCCGTAGGCGTAGCGAATGCTGCTGGTCTTGCCGTCGTCATCGAGCAGCACGATGCGGCCACGATTGAGTCCAAGCAACTCGGACAGCAGATGCAGTATCTCGCGCAGCACGATCTCCGGTGAAAGACTCTTGCTGATCAAACCCATGATCTGCTGCAGAAGCAGCATTTCCTGCTCGCGCCAAAATGCGGATGAGTTGTCGGCGTCCGACTCGGCCGTCGATACGTTTTTTATACCAAGGTCTTTCTTCATAATTCCAACGCCAGATTCGCCAGCCCTGTCCTCAAGGACAAGGCTGAGCCGGTGCTACCGCAGCTCCGCTTAAGCCTGTTTAGTATCCAACTAGTATCCAACATTTCGTACAGCAAGATGAAACGCTACGGGGCGAACATAAACTCGTCGAGTCCGCGGCATAATTTTACGGTAAGTAAGCCAGACCCGCTCGAACGTCACCATTTGGCGCCATCCTTCGCGCTCGGCCTGGCCGCGCCGAAGCTGGCCGCCAAAAAGTCGGTGAACGCCCTCACCCGCGACAAGGCGTTGTGCTTGAGCGGGTAGACCTCATTGCTGCTCAGGCCGCCGCACACCTTGACCACCGAGCGGATGCACGACCGTATATCGGCGCGGCGCGCGGGCCTGGTTCGAGCCGGCTAAAGAGCTCATTCCAGTAGGCCGGGGTACTTGACGGTGATGGTGCGGCCGCTGGACACGACGACGTTGCCGACGGTGCCGTTGGTCATCGTGCTTTTCGGCCCCAGGTTCATGATGTTGACGTTCAAGTGGGATAAAAGGAAGCCTGCCAGCCTGCTTTACTTGAAACCTGCGACCTGATGCGGGATATAGGCTTCCTCGAGCAGCGCGATCTCGTCGGCGCCCAGGCGCAGTTGCAGCGCCTGCAGCGCATCGTCCAGGTGCGAGAACCGGGAGGCGCCGATGATGGGCGAGGTCACCGCGGTTTTTTGCGCCACCCAGGCCAGCGCCACCTGCGCGCGCGGCACGCCGCGGGCCTCGGCGACCTGCTTGACGCGCTCGGCCACCAGACGGTCGGCGGCCTCGGTCGCGCTGTACATGCTCTTCGCCACCTCGTCGGTGTCGGAACGTTTCGAGGCCACGTCCCAGTCGCGCGTCAGGCGGCCGCGCGCCATCGGGCTCCATGGCAGCACGCCGATGCGCTCCGCTTCGCACAGCGGCAGCATTTCGCGCTCTTCCTCGCGCTGGATCAGGTTCAGCTGGTTTTGCATCGTCGCGAAACGGGTCCAGCCATGCAGGTCGGCCGTGTACAGGGCCTTGGCGAACTGCCAGGCATACATCGACGAGGCGCCGATGTAGCGCGCCTTGCCGGCCTTGACGATGTCGTGCAGCGCTTCCAGCGTCTCTTCGATCGGCGTGCCGTAATCCCAGCGGTGGATCTGGTACAGGTCGACGTAGTCGGTGCCGAGGCGGCGCAGGCTGTTGTCGATCTCGGCCATCAGGGCCTTGCGCGACAGGCCGGCCTGGTTCGGTCCCTTGCCCATGGCGTTGTAGACCTTGGTGGCGATCACCACCTCGTCGCGGCGGGCGAAATCCTTCAGCGCGCGGCCGACGATGTCCTCGCTGCTGCCGTCCGAATAGGCGTTGGCGGTGTCGAAGAAGTTAATGCCCAGCTCGAGCGCGCGCTGGATGATGGGCCGGCTTTCCGCCTCGCCAATGGTCCATTCGTGGGAGCCGCGCGCGGGCTCGCCGAAAGTCATGCAGCCCAGGGTGAGCGGCGATATCTTCAAGCCGGTCTTGCCTAAATTGATGTAGTTCATGTCGAAACCTCCAAAGTCTTTGTGCGCAAGCGCTCGTTATTGATTCAACTGCAAAGTTGTAAATCGGCCTTCAGTGCGGATCCTGCGCCACCAGCAGGCGCGCGAAACTGGCCACGCTGGCGACGGCGGCGAAGGCGGCGCCCAGTCCCAGCGCATAAGTGGTGCCGCTTTTGCCCGACACGGTGAAACAGAACGCCACCAGCGCCGCGCCCGAGGCCTGGCCGATCAGGCGCGAGGTGGCGATCATGCCGCTGGCGCCGCCGGCGCGCGACAGCGGCGCGGCGCCCATGATGGCCTTCAGGTTGGGCGCCTGGAAGAAGCCGAAGCCGACGCCGCACATGGCCATGCGCCAGCCGATGTCGAACACCGACGGGTGGAAGGGCATCAGCAGCAACGCCACCATGCCGGCCGACAGCGCCGCCAGGCCGATGCCGCCCAGCGCGCCGGGAGAATAATGGTCGCTCAGGCGCCCGGCTATCGGCGCCATGATGGCCACCAGCACCGCCCACGGCGTCATCAGGAAGCCGGTCTCCACCGGCGAGCGGCCCAGCACCGATTCGAAATAAAACGGCAGCGAGACGAAGGCTAACCCCTGCGCGGCGAAGGTGCACACCGCGGTGAACGAGGACAGCGCGAACAGCGGCCGGCGGAACAGGTCCACCGGCAGCATCGGCGCCTGGTGGCCGGCCTGGCGCCGCAATAGCAGCGCGAAGAATACCATCGACGCCGCCAG
>DASYLQ010000159.1:0-4609 GCA_036009485.1 Janthinobacterium sp. | reverse complement strand
ACCGGTTGCGGAATTTTGTTCGATGGGAGTGAGCGTCGCTAGTCCGACGAACCCGAAGTTGAACTAACTGTGACCACCTTGAACCGTTTGGTTCGGGATGCCGGCATAACGGCACATGCGGGGCCCTGATTATTCAGAGCGGTTGTCAGCATTTCACGATGCGCAGCCGCTTTTTTACGCGCGCTCGCTTTTTTATGCTTTTTTATATCGAGGCGGTGACGGCGCGGTATTTCAGCGGTATGTCAGTTATTTGTCAGCGTTTTTGCGCGCCAGCCGCGGGAGCCGGTCAGATGCAATATTGGTTAATGAAGTCAGAACCGGACGAAGTCAGCATCGACGATGTGATGGCGGCGCCCGGCCATACGGTGGCCTGGTTTGGCGTGCGCAACTACCAGGCGCGCAATTTCATGCGCGACGCCATGCGGGTCGGCGACGGCGTGCTGTTTTACCATTCGAGTTGTCCCGAACCCGGCGTGGCCGGCGTGGCCGAAGTGGCCGGCGGCGCGTATCCGGACCAGTCGCAGTTCGAGGCGGGCGGCAAATATTTCGATCCGAAGGCGACGGCGCAACAGCCGCGCTGGGTCAGCGTCGACGTGCGCGGCTTGCGCAAGACAGCCTTGCTGCCGCTGGCCGAGATGCGCGCCATGGCGGGCCTGGAAGACATGGTCTTGCTGCAAAAGGGTAGCCGCCTGTCGATCACGCCGGTAAGCGCCGCCCAGTGGCGCATCATCCAGGAGCGCCTGGCCGAGGCGCCGTCAGCCAGGGCGGCCGGCCAGAAAGCCGGCTGAGTTCTCAGGCGCGCGCCGGCACGCCGCCGCGTATATTTTTCCGGTAAGCCCAGACCAGCATGACGATGGCGGCGGCGATCATCGGCAGCGACAGCATCTGGCCCGAGGTGATCGGCACGCCGCCCCAGTTGACTTCCCAATCCGGCGTGCGGAAATATTCGGTGAAGGTGCGGGCGCCGCCGTACAGCAGCGTAAACATCGCGCCCACCGCCAGCCGCGGCCTTTCCTTGCGCGCATAGATCCACAGGATGATAAACACCAGCACGCCGTCGATCAGCGCCTGGTAGATCGGCGACGGATGGCGCGGCAGATTGTCGACGTTGGGCCAGATCATCGCCCAAGGCAAGCTGGGATCGGCGACGCGGCCCGGCAGTTCGGCATTGATGAAGTTGCCGATGCGGCCGCAGGCATAACCGAGGGGCACCATCGGTGCGATGAAATCGTAGACGTCGAGCAAGTTGCGGCCGGCCTTGCGCGACCACAACCACATCGCCAGCAAGACGCCGATGTAGCCGCCGTGGAAGGACATGCCGCCATGCCAGACCTCGAATATTTCCAGCGGATTGGCGGCAAAAAAGGCCGGGCGGTAAAACAGCACTTCGCCCAGGCGTCCGCCGACCACGACGCCGAGCATGCCGTAGAACAGCATGTCGTCGAGATCTTCCTTTTTCCAGCCCATGGCGGCGATATGCGGCTGGCGGATGCGCACCCGGCCCAGCGCGATGAACAGCGCGAAGGCCAGCACATACATCAAGCCATACCAGTGCACTTGCAAAGGGCCGATCGAAAAGGCGACCGGGTCGGGCATCGGGTGAATCAGCATAGGGCGTTCTTTCTTAACAGGTCCAAAAAGCCGGCCAGCACCGGCGAGGGATTGTCGCGGCGCCAGGCCAGGCCGGTCTCGACCAGGGGTGGCGGGTCGGCCAGCGGGCGGTATTCTACCCCGGGCCGCATCAAATTCGAGACCGATTGTGGCACAAGTGCGATGCCCATGCCAGCCGAGACCAGGCTGACGATGGTTTGCATCTGGATCGCTTCCTGGCCGATTTCCGGCGTGACGCCGGCAGCGCGGAACACGCCGAGGATGGCGTCGTACAAGCCGGGTGAGATGATGCGCGGAAAAATAATCAGCGGCAGCGCCGGCAGCCTGTCCAGCCGCAGCGGGCCGGGGGTTTTTAATGCGGCCAGGCCGGCGGGGGCGGCCAGGATCAGCGGCTCCGACAATACCGGCATGTAGTCGAGCTCGCCACTGGCCTTGTCGGACAGCGGCGGGATCAGCAAGCCGGCGTCGATGCGCGCATGCAGCAAGTCGTCCAGTTGCACGTCCGAGGTCGCTTCCCGCAGGCTGATCTGCACTTGCGGGAAGGCGCCGCGGTAGGCGCGCAGGAAGGGCGGCAGCACGCTGTAATCGGCCGAGGAAACGAAGGCCAGCGCCAGCCGGCCCGCTTCGCCATGGGCGGCGCGCCTGGCCAATTCCGGCAATTCCTCAGCCTGGGCCAGCAGGCGCCGCGCTTCCGGCAACAGCGCCTGGCCGGCCGGCGCCAGGCTGACTTCGCGCGGATTGCGGATAAATAGCGGGGCGCCGAGCAAGGCTTCTAGCGCCTGGATGGTTTGCGACAGCGGCGGCTGGGTCATATGCAGGCGCTTGGCGGCCCGGCCGAAATGCAATTCTTCGGCCACCGTGACGAAATAGCGTAACTGGCGCAATTCAAGGTTCATCGATATGTATTCCTATTAGAATTCAAGCAATCGATATATTTTACGACTTGCTGACACGGGAATCATATATTTGACAGGGGCTGGCCCGCAAGGCAATCTAGCTGACATGGATCAGCAAGCCCGCGCAAGTTCGCTGCGGGACTGTGCAGAAATCGATAAAGGAGTCCAACCATGGCCGACCAGCCGCGCTATAACCGCCGTTCCCGGAATATCACCGAGGGCGTCGCCCGCAGTCCCAACCGTTCCATGTATTACGCCATGGGTTACGAGACGGAAGATTTCGACAAGCCGATGATTGGCGTCGCCAACGGCCATTCGACTATCACGCCGTGCAACTCCGGTCTGCAAAAACTGGCCGACATCGCCATCTCGACGATCAAGCAAGCCGGCGGCAATCCGCAGGTCTTTGGCACGCCGACGATTTCCGACGGTATGTCGATGGGTACGGAAGGCATGAAATATTCGCTGATCTCGCGCGAAGTGATTGCCGACTGTATCGAAACCGCCGTCAACGGCCAGTGGATGGATGGTGTCGTCGTGATCGGCGGCTGCGATAAGAACATGCCGGGCGGGATGATCGCCCTGGCGCGCACGAATGTGCCGGGCATCTATGTCTACGGCGGCACAATCAAGCCGGGCAATTGGAAGGGCAAGGACTTGACCATCGTTTCCGCCTTTGAGGCGGTGGGCGAATTCAGCGCCGGCCGCATGTCGAAGGAAGATTTCGACGGCATCGAAAAGAATGCCTGCCCGTCGGCCGGCTCCTGCGGCGGCATGTACACGGCCAACACGATGTCGTCCTCGTTCGAGGCGATGGGCATGGCGCTGATGTATTCGTCGACGATGGCCAATCCGGACGATGAAAAAGTCGGCTCGGCCGCCGAGTCGGCGCGCGTGCTGGTCGAGGCCGTCAAGCGCGACCTCAAGCCGCGCGACATCATCACCCGCAAATCGATAGAAAACGCGGTCACCCTGATCATGGCCACCGGCGGTTCCACCAACGCCGTGCTGCATTACTTGGCCATCGCCCACGCCGCCGAAGTGGAGTGGAGCATCGACGACTTCGAACGCGTGCGCCAGAAAACCCCGGTCATCTGCAATTTGAAACCGTCGGGCCAGTATGTCGCGACCGACTTGCACAAGGCCGGCGGCGTGCCGCAAGTGCTGAAACTGCTGCTCGACGCCGGCTTGCTGCATGGCGATTGCATCACCATCACCGGCCGCACGCTGGCGCAGGAACTGGAAGGCTTGCCATCGGCGCCGGCGGCCGGCCAGGACGTCATCCGCAGCATCGACAAGGCGCTGTACCGGCAAGGCCACCTGGCCATCTTGAAGGGCAACCTGTCGACCGAAGGCTGCGTCGCCAAGATCACCGGCCTGAAAAACCCGGTCATCACCGGCCCGGCGCGCGTGTTCAACGATGAATACACGGCGATGGATGCGATCCTGGCCGACCGCATCAAGCCGGGCGACGTGCTGGTGATGCGCTACCTGGGTCCGAAAGGCGGCCCGGGCATGCCGGAAATGCTGGCGCCGACCTCGGCCCTGATCGGCAAGGGCCTGGGCGAATCGGTGGGCTTGATCACGGATGGGCGTTTTTCCGGCGGCACCTGGGGCATGGTGGTCGGCCACGTGGCGCCGGAAGCCTTCGAGGGCGGCACCATTGCGCTGGTGGAAGAGGGCGATTCCGTCACCATCGATGCGCATCAGCAACTGATCCAGTTGAACGTCGCCGACGAGGAAATCGCCCGCCGCCGCGCCAACTGGACGCAGCCGGCGCCGCGCTACACCCGCGGCGTGCTGGCCAAGTTCGCCGCGCTGGCGTCGACGGCCAGCAAGGGCGCCGTCACCGGCTAAGCAGCTTCATAACAAGCAAAAGGCTGGCGGACCGCAGGGCCGCCAGCCTTTTTTACAGGGCGCTTGCTTATTTGCGCTTGTCGAACGATTGCTTGACGCGCTCCTTGCGGCGTTTTTCATCTTCATTGTGGGCCTTGCGCTTGTCCAGTCCGAGCATCGGTTCGAGAAACTCGAACCACAGGAAGCCCACCGCCATCAGGCCGGCGATCCACCACCAGGACAGTTGGGCGAAGCGCCAGATTTCG
>DASYLQ010000158.1:0-16907 GCA_036009485.1 Janthinobacterium sp. | reverse complement strand
GTCGGCGAGAGGGGTGGAATTCATCGATGGTCGTGACCGGTGGTGCAAAGCAAAGGCCGCGTAGTGTATAGCAAGCCCGCGCTACGCGGGAACAAGCGCTCAATTATTGAATACGTCGGCGCCTTTCGGTATGACAAATTTAAAGCTGGCGGCCGTGAGCGGCGGATTTTTCTGGAAGTTCTTGAACGCCAGCACCGAGGTCTGGCCGAAGGAATCGCGCAACTCCATCGCTTCCGGCACGCCGTTGCGCAAGCCGATGCTGATTTCCTGGAAGGTCGTGTCACTCGCTTTCGGCGTCGCCTTCAGCCATTCCAGGCCGTCGCGGGTGCCGGCTTCGGCCAGCGTGAAATTCTTTTCCAGGTCGTTGCTGCCGAACAGGATCGCGGCAGGAGAAGAGCCCAGCGCATCACCCAGTTTCTTGACGGTGACCTGGTTCAAGTCCTTATCGTAGATGAACAGCTGTTCGCCGTCGGCTTGCAGCAATTGCTCGTACGGTTTGACATAGGTCCAGATGAACTTGCCGGGGCGGGCAAAGACGAAGGTGCCGGTCGACGGCGCCGAAATCTTGTCGCTGCCATCCATTTTCTTGATCAGGCGCTGGGAAAAATCGCCCTTGGCCGCCTTGGTGCTGGCGACGAAGGTCTTGAATTGTTCGAGGGCGCTGGCGGCGGCGGCGGCGGAAAAGGCCAGGCTGCAAGCCAGGGCCAGCAAGCTCAGCGACATGGTTTTTTTGAATTGGGTCATGCAAGATCCTGTTTTATTTTTGGGCTCACCGCTGTTTGCCCTATTCGGCATTCGCCACCGGCACCAGAATATCCCGGTTGCCGTTCGACTGCATCGTCGATACGACACCGCTTTGTTCCATTTGTTCCAGCAGGCGGGCGGCGCGGTTGTAGCCGATGCGCAGGTGGCGCTGCACCAGGGAAATCGAGGCGCGGCGGTTTTTCAGCACCACGGCCACGGCCTGGTCGTACAAGGCGTCGGCCTCGCCGCCGCCTTCGCCGGCCACCGCGCCTTCGCCGCCGCCCTCTTCCAGCGTGCCGCCTTCAAGGATGCCCTCGATATAGTTCGGCTCGCCCTGGAGTTTCAGGTGCTTCACGACGCGGTGCACTTCTTCATCCGAGACGAAGGCACCATGCACGCGCACCGGCAAACCGGTCCCGGGCGGCATGTACAGCATGTCCCCCATGCCCAGCAAGGTTTCCGCGCCCATCTGGTCGAGAATGGTGCGCGAGTCGATCTTCGACGACACCTGGAAAGCGATGCGGGTCGGGATGTTCGCCTTGATCAAGCCGGTAATCACGTCGACCGAAGGCCGCTGCGTCGCCAGGATCAGGTGCAGGCCGGCGGCGCGCGCCTTTTGCGCGATGCGGGCGATCAACTCCTCGACTTTTTTGCCGACCACCATCATCAAGTCGGCCAGCTCGTCGATGATGATGACGATGGTCGGCAGTTTTTCCAGCGGCTCGGGAGAGTCCGGCGTCAGGCTGAAGGGATTCGGGATGTGCTCTTCCCTCTTTTGCGCCTCGGCGATCTTGGCGTTGTAGCCGGCCAGGTTGCGCACGCCGAGCTTGCTCATCAGCTTGTAGCGCCGCTCCATCTCGTTGACGGCCCAGTTCAGCGCATGGCCGGCCTGGCGCATATCGGTCACCACCGGCGCCAGCAAATGCGGAATGCCTTCGTAGACCGACATTTCCAGCATCTTCGGATCGATCAGGATCAGGCGCACGTCGGCCGGATCGGCCTTGTACAGCAGCGACAGGATGGTGGCGTTGATGCCCACCGACTTGCCGGAACCGGTGGTGCCGGCCACCAGCAAATGCGGCATCTTGGCCAGGTCGGCCACCACCGGCTTGCCGGCGATATCCTTGCCCAGCGCGATGGTCAGGCTGGAGACGCCGTCGTTGTAGATCTTCGAACCGAGGATTTCCGTCAAGCGCACGATTTGCCGTTTCTGGTTAGGCAATTCGAGCGCCATGTAATTCTTGCCGGGGATGGTTTCCACCACGCGGATCGAGGTCAGCGACAGCGAACGCGCCAGGTCGCGCGCCAGGCCGACGATCTGGCTGCCCTTGACGCCGGTGGCCGGTTCGATTTCGTAGCGCGTCACCACCGGGCCCGGATAAGCGGCCACGACCTTGGCTTCGACGCCGAAGTCGGAGAGTTTCTTTTCAATCAGGCGGCTGGTGAATTCCAGCGTCTCGATCGACACGGTTTCCTGCACAGTCGGCGCTTCGTCCAGCAGCGACAGCGGCGGCAGGCTGCCATCGTGCGAATCCTGGAACAGGGTGGCCTGCTTTTCCTTTTCCGCCCGCTCCGACTTGACCACGGTAACGACTTGCGGCTCGATCTTGACCGGCGCCGCCGCGACATGCTTCTCGACATGCTTGGCGCGCTCGATGACGACCACTTCGTCGCGCTTGACGGCGGCGGCCTCGCCCTGGCGCCGGTCTTCCCGGTCCTGGTAGCGCAGGATCAGCCATTCGATGGCCACTTCGAAGGCGCCGCCGATGCGTTCGGCCACCGCCAGCCAGGAAACCTGGAAAAACAGGCTGAAGCCGAGGCCGAACAAGAGCAGCAGGAACAGCGTGGCGCCGGTAAAACCGAAGGCGACATGGGCCGAATGGCCCACCAGTTGCCCCAGCACGCCGCCCGGGGCGCGCGGCAACTGGGCGTGCAAGCTGTACATGCGCAAGTATTCAAGGCCGACGCTGCCGATGAACAGCAGTGCGAAACCGACGATGCGGATCAGGCTTTCATGCCGGTGTTCGGGATCGTCTTCCTTGTCCATCACGAATTTCCGCGTCAGGCGGCGGTAGCCGTTCCAGATCAGGCGCAGCAGGCAGAAACACCACCACCAAGCGGAAATGCCGAAGATATACAGCAACAGGTCAGCCAGCCAGGCGCCGGCGCGGCCACCCAGGTTGGCCACCTTGGGGATTTGGTTGGCGTGCGACCAGCCGGGATCGGCCTTGTTGAAGCTCAGCAAGATCAAGATGAAATACAGGCCGAGGGCCGCCAGCGCGAACCAGCGCGCCTCGGACAGCAGCCGCACCAGCCGGTTCGGCAGGGGCTGGCGCTCAGTCACCTTGCGGGTATAACTGGAACTGGTAGGTTGGCTTGATTTAGGCATTCTTTTAAAACATTACAACTGAATATATTGGGGCCAAGAAATAGCCATGTTTTCCTATTTTAAGGCATATAAGGGCGGACCGGCCCGACGATTCAACTTGAAACGCCGCTTCGACTATAATCTCGACATCGATGCGGGAAGGCAATCGCCAAGCCGCCGCGGCCGGACAGGCCGCCGCTCTTGCGCCTTCCGAAAATAGCCCCAAGTCTGATTAATCCTGTTCAATTGAAGAAGCCTCTCATGACTACTACCAAACACGCCCGAGTCCTGATTCTCGGCTCCGGCCCCGCCGGCTATAGCGCCGCCGTGTACGCCGCGCGCGCCAACCTGCAGCCGATGCTGGTCACCGGCGTCGAGCAGGGCGGCCAACTGATGACCACCACCGACGTCGAAAACTGGCCCGGCGATCCGCTCGGCGTGCAAGGTCCGGAACTGATGCAGCGCCTGCTGCAGCATGCCGAGCGCTTCAATACCGAAATCGTGTTCGACCATATCCACACGGCCAAGCTGAGCGAAAAACCGATACGCCTGATCGGCGACAGCCATGAATACACTTGCGACTCGCTGATCATCGCCACCGGCGCCTCGGCCCAGTACCTGGGCTTGCCGACCGAAGCCGACTTCATGGGCAAGGGCGTGTCGGCCTGCGCCACCTGCGACGGTTTCTTTTACCGCAACCAGGAAGTGGCCGTGGTCGGCGGCGGCAATACCGCGGTCGAGGAAGCGCTGTACCTGTCGAACATCGCCGACAAGGTCACGCTGATCCACCGCCGCGACAAGTTCCGCGCCGAAGCGATCCTGATCGACCGGCTCAACGCCAAGGTTGCCGAAGGCAAGATCGAACTCAAATATAACCACACGCTGGAAGAAGTCACCGGCGACGATGGCGGCGTCACCGGCATCAACATCAAGTCCACGGACGACGGCAAGATCACCGCGATCAAGCTGCATGGCGTCTTCATCGCCATCGGCCACAAGCCCAACACCGGCATCTTCGAAGGCCAGCTGGACATGCACAACGGCTATCTGAAAACCAAAACCGGCCTGGAGGGCATGGCCACCGCCACCAGCATCCCGGGCGTGTTCGCCGCCGGCGACGTGCAAGACCATATCTACCGCCAGGCCATCACCAGCGCCGGCACCGGCTGCATGGCGGCGCTGGACGCCCAGCGCTACCTGGAAGGCCAGGAATAAGCCGGGACCGCAAGCGATGGCATTGAAAGACTTCGCCGACTTGAAATCGCTGGGCAAGCAACTCAGGGAACAGGCTGAAACGCACGCCGCCGAGGAAGCCGAACGCCTCAAGCGCGACAAGGTGCGCGCGACGGAAGCCAATTTGTTCAAGGCCAGCACCGGCGGCGTCAAGCGCTTGCCGGAATCGGACCGCTACGTGCCGGGCCTGCCCAAGGCCGGCTTGACGGCCGCGCCGCCGCCGCGCCCGCGCACCCAGGAAGAGGACGACCAGGCCGTGCTGCGCGAATCGCTGTCCGACTTGTTCGAAGTCGACCACTACATGGAAGAGGATCCGGCGCTGAACTATGCGGCGCCCGGCGTCGGGCCCGACGTGGTGCGCAAGATGCGCAAGGGCCACTGGACTATCCAGGACGAACTCGACCTGCACGGCTTGCGCCGCGACGACGCCCGCAACCACATCGGTGCATTCCTGCGCGATGCGGCGCGGCGCAATTACCGCTGCGTGCGCGTCATCCACGGCAAGGGTTTCGGCTCGAAAGGCCAGGAGCCTGTGCTGAAATCGATGGTGCACAGTTGGCTGGTGCAGAAGGAGGAAGTCATCGCCTTTTGCGTCGCCCGTCCGTCCGAGGGCGGCGACGGCGCGCTGCTGGTCCTGCTGCGCGCGGCCCTGCAGCCGCAGCGCTGAAAACGTTCCCATAAGGCTGTCTCCATGTTAACCTGTGGGCAATTTAATTTTGCCTGCATAAAACATGATCCCACCCAAGCTGCCGCCCGGATCCTTGATCAAGGTGATTGAAGTCACGGCGATCCTGGTGGGCGCGTTTTCCGGCTTCATCGAGGCGCGCCGCAAGCGCATGGACCTGGTCGGCGTCTTCACCGTGGCCTTCATCACCGCATTCGGCGGCGGCACCCTGCGCGACATCCTGCTCGACGTGCGCCCGCTGTTCTGGGTGGCCCACCAGGAATACGCGATCCTGATTTTCGTGCTGGCCCTGATCGCCTCGCCGCTGATCCGCACGCTGCGGCAGATGGTGTCGGAGCGCCTGATCGTCGTCGCCGACGCCATCGGCCTGGGCTTGTTCGCCATCGCCGGCGTGTCGCAGGCGCAGGACGCCGACATGCCGGTCTTTATCGCTTCGCTGATGGGGGTGATCACCGGGATTTTCGGCGGCGTGCTGCGCGACATCGTCTGCAACGAAGTGCCGATGGTGTTCCGCGACGGCAAACCATATGCGATCTGCGCCTTTTTCGGCTGCTGGCTCTACCTGGCCGAGCGCCACTTCGGCGTGCACCACGATATCGCCCTGTGGACCAGCGCCGCCTTCATCACCGCGCTGCGGCTGATTACCTGGAAATTCGACATGCGCCTGGGCCATTGAGCCGGCCGCTATGAATCATGGGAAAAACGGCCGGGAGCCCGGCCGTCGTGGGATGCCTGGATGCCGGCTTGCTTAGACCGCGTCCGGGCCCGTTTCGCCGGTGCGGATGCGAATCACTTGTTCGACTTCCTGGACGAAAATCTTGCCGTCGCCAATCTTGCCGGTGCGCGCGGCCTTGATGATGGCGTCCACCACCTGCTCGGCGACGCCATCGTCGACCACCACTTCCACTTTCACCTTCGGCAAGAAGTCGACCACGTATTCCGCGCCACGGTACAGCTCGGTATGCCCTTTTTGCCGTCCGAAACCCTTCACCTCGGTAACCGTCAAGCCCGTCACATTGACGTCGGCCAGCGCTTCCCGCACTTCGTCAAGCTTGAACGGTTTGATGACAGCGGTAATCTGTTTCATGGTGCTCTCCTTAAGATAAATCGATCATTCCAAATCTTTTGCTGCGCTCGCGCTGGCGGCAGCCGGCGGCGCGGCGCAATGGCCCTGCGCCATTCTAAACCACGGCTTGTCGCAAAACACAGGCCGTCCGCTGCGGAGAGTGGATTTTTGCATTGCAGCATCAATCGGGAATCCTGGCCAGGTCGTTCATCCAGACCGTCGCCTCGGAATCGCTGGGCGCGCGCCAGTCGCCGCGCGGCGACAGCGAGCCGCCGGTGCCGACTTTCGGCGCGTTCGGCACGCAGGAACGCTTGAACTGGCTGGTCTTGAAGAAGCGATGGATGAAAATGCCCAGGTTGCGCTTGATATCGGCCAGCGCATACTGCCTGCGCGCCTGCGCCTCGCCCTGGGCCGTTTCCGGCCATGTGCCCTGGGTGGCGTCCTTCCAGGCCGAAAACGCCAGGAAAGCCACTTTGGCCGGGGCGAAGCCGTAACGCAGGATGTAATACAGGTTGAAGTCCTGCAATTCGTAGGGGCCGATGACGCTTTGCGTGATTTGCGCCGGCGCGCCGTTGTCGGCCTTGCCCGGCACCAGTTCCGGGCTGATTTCCGTGTTCAGGATATTCAGCAGCACGTCCGCGCCGGGCAGGCCCAGTGTGCCGGATTCGGCGACCCAGCGCACCAAGTGGGCGATCAGGGTCTTCGGCACGCTGGCGTTGACGTTGTAGTGCGACATATGGTCGCCGACGCCGTAGGTGCACCAGCCCAGCGCCAGTTCGCTCAAGTCGCCGGTGCCGACCACGATCGCATTGTGGAAATTCGCCAGGCGGAACAAATGATTGGTGCGCTCGCCCGCCTGCACGTTTTCAAAGGTGATGTCGTACACCTCCGCGCCGCCGGCATAGGGATGGCCGAGGTCTTTCAACATCTGGATGCAACTGGGGCGGATATCGATTTCCGACGCCGTGCAGCCGACCTCGCGCATCAGCTGGCGCGCCTGCCGCAGCGTGCGCTCGCTGGTGGCGAAGCCCGGCATCGTATATGCCAGGATATGTCCGCGCGGCAGGTTCAGCTTGTCCATCGCCTTGGCGCAGACCAGCAGCGCATGGGTCGAATCGAGTCCGCCGGAGACCCCGATGACGACCTTGGAAATCTTGCTCGAGGATAGACGCTGCATCAGCGCCTGCACCTGGATGTTGTAGACCTCGGTGCAGCGTTCGTCGCGGCGGCGCAGGTCGGACGGCACGTAAGGGAAACGCTCGACCTTGCGGGCCAGCGGCAAGACCTGGCTCAGCGGCGGCGTTACGCTCAGTTTCACGGCCTGGAATTTGGCCACTTCCCCGGCATGCCGGCGCACCGACTGGGCGAAAGTGGTCTGGCGCATGCGCTCGCGCGACAGGCGTTCCAGGTCGACATCCGCGAAAATCAGGTGCGAGCTTTCGAGGAAGCGCTCCGATTCGGCCAGCAATTCGCCGTTTTCATAGATCAGTCCCTGGCCGTCCCAGGCCAGGTCGGTCGAGGATTCCCCCTGTCCGGCCGAAGTGTACAGATAGGCCGACAGGCAGCGCGCCGATTGCTGGGCGACCAGTTGATGGCGGTAAGCGGACTTGCCGACGACGATGTTCGACGCCGACAGGTTCACCAGCACGGTGGCGCCGGCCAGCGCGCCGAAGCAGGACGGCGGAATCGGCATCCAGACGTCTTCGCAGATTTCGACATGAAAACGGAACAAGGGCAGCTCGGTGATATCGAATAGCAATCCGGCGCCGAAGGGAATGCGGGTGCCGAATAATTCCACGCTGGCGACGGCGGCGTTCTCGGCGGCGCTGAACTGGCGCGCCTCATAGAATTCGCTATAGTTCGGCAGATAGCTTTTCGGCACGATGCCATGGATGCGGCCGCCGGCGACGACAAAGGCGCAATTGAACAATTGATGGCCGACGCGCAGCGGCGCGCCGACGACCATCGCCAGGGACAAGGTGGCGGAAGCTTCCACCACCTGCCGCAATGCCGCTTCGCAGGCGTCCAGCAAGGCGCGCTGGTGGAACAGGTCTTCGCAGCTATAGGCCGACAAGCCCAGTTCGGGAAAGGCGGCCAGCACCGCCCCGCCCTTTTCCGCCTCGCGCGCCAGGGCGATGGTTTCGGCGGCGTTGAAATCGGGGTCGGCCACCCTGCAGCGCGGGATGGCCACGGCGACGCGGGCAAAATCGTGGGAGTACAGATTGAAAAAACTATTCATCATTCTTCTTTCCTGCATGACTGCGAGCCCGGCGCCTGGGCGTGCGGCGGCCCGGCGCTGCCTTCAAGCGATTACGGGACCGGTTGCCATGACGGCGGGATTGAGACCATTCGAATTAATCAAGCGGACACTGTTGCGGGGCGCGCCGACCACAGGCCGTTGGCGACACAAGCATAAAAATGAATTATCGCACGGGTATCATTTCTATTCCGGCCGAGGCGCCCTGGCCTCATGTGCCGCCCTGGCAGACCCGCTATGGCAGCTTCGTGCATTGGCCCGGCAAAAAACAGCGTCAGGCTTCCGGCAAATGTAGCAGTGCGGGATATTGGTTAATTGTCGCGGCGCGGTCATGCGCCAGCAGATTCCTGGCCGCCAAGGTGAAGGCGCCTGCATTGCCGGCTTCAGGCGCGCCAGCGGCCGGTGCAGCAAGGGCAGCGTTTCCCGGCGCGTCGACCGGTGGCGCAGGAACGACCTTGCGGACCGGCGTCGCCCCCACTTTCAATGCCTGGGACAGACTCTGGATGCCTGCCCTGCGCCGGCGCTCGACTTCGGCGTTATAGGGCCGACCCGGTGTAAATTTTTCCGCCAGCAGTTGCAGAATCGAGGTATGGTCCATGGTGCCGCCATACACGGATTTCGCTGCCAATCTCGGCGAAACCAACAATGCGGGTACGCGTGGACCCAGACTGGAAAAGGGCGTTGCATAGCGCGCGCCTGCAGCTAGCGGTGTGCCTATGGCCGGAGGCGGCACATGGTCGAAGAAGCCGCCATGTTCGTCGCAGGTGATCACCAATAATGTGTGAACCCATTTTTCAGGATTTTTCGTCAGGGTGTTGTATATATCCCCAAGAAAGTGTTCGCCCGGTCCAATCCCTGTAGGCGGATGATAATCATTCGGTGCGCCGATATGGACCGGCGAGTCCGTGTACTCCGGTTCGATGAAGATTACCTGGGGCATATTGCTAACCGGCTCGTTTGCAATGTCCCGCATCAGATCGCCAGGCATGTCCCGAAAATTTGCGCCGTTGACGGCCAGGTAACGCTCGAATAGCATAAAAAAGGACAGGCCGCTGTGATATACGCGCCAGTCGATTTTATTGGTGTTGAGCCAGTCGAAGATGAAACTCCCGGCTGGTACCGGCAGAATCTGGGCCGTGGTATTGTCAACCAATGTATAGCCGCTGAACGCAATGCTGCGGTTCGGCTGGGTGTCCGCTGGAACCGGCGCGTGCCAGTGATCGCACACCATATAATTCTGCGCCAGGAAATGCGACATCGGCACGTCCTTCGGCGTCAGATAACCCATAGGCGGAGGAGCGGCGACACGTGAACCGGTTTCGTCGCGGTAGGCTAGAACAAAACCGGACATGGTATAGGTATCGCCGTTCTGTGCCATCTGCGTGGCAACCCTGGCCCGTCCATGCGGCAAATCGTGGGCGAAAGTGTTGTCGTCTGTCGCTTGCGGCCGATAACCCAGGCCATCCAATATATTGATATACGCAGGGTTGCTGTCAGGGTCGATCAGACCTGCAATGTCCGTACGATTGCCGAACAGCGGCGTGCTGATATGCCCCAGCACATTGTCGAAGGAACGGTTTTCCATCATCACAATGACGATGGTCCGGATATCGTCGAGAATAGGCATCATTGGCCCCCGCAGCTTAGTTGAACGGTCATTAGTAGCCGAAAGGCTAGTTCCTCGAGTACGGCGGGGCAGCTTTCTCCCTGTTGCAACTGGGTGCTGACAGACCATGTCCCGGGGAGTGATACATTTCGAAATGCATCACTATGACCATTTGCCTCGACCATGGCGGTTAGCTGATCCTTTGTGATGGTAATGGCGCGCGCTTGACCGTTTTGAAGCATAACGACCTGCCTATAAGGCGTTGCGACACTGGCTGGCACGGAGATGTCCGTCGTGACGGACGGCCCATCTACAGCGCAATGCGCGATGCCGGCCAGCAGCTGCGCTTGGCTAGCCGGCAGTATGGTCACTTCAAGTTCTCTGCTGGCATCTTTGAAAAGGGCACTCGCGGTGAGTACAAACGTCGTGTTGGTCGTGGGGTCGAATGTCCGGGTGCCTGTTGCCGGCACTTCGCCCAGACCGGGAAGGGGCGGTTGCGCGGTGATGGAAGCGGAGCCGCTGTCGACAAGCCAGGTTGCGGTAACGGATTCGCCAGGGCAGGCCTTGTAGGGCTGGACATCGAATTGTTGAATGGAGGCGCAGCCGCAGAGGGAGGCCGACGCTGCCAGCATGATCGCGGCAACAAAACCAGGACTCATGTTTTCACCCCATAGTTGGGTGGATCAATCGGCATACTTCACGCACAATCGTCTGCGCGCTGGCTGTGCCCTGTACTGAGTAAGAAGTGAAATATTTTACTTGCCGAATATACAGGCATTATTGAGCAGAAATCTATTCAATTGTCACTCTGGGCGCACCCATGTCGTATCGAAGCTTCCAGCAAGGGACGATAAAGTTTGCGACAATTGCGCCTCATGAGTTTCATCAGCAAAATGCCCGGTGTGGGTGAGGAGCCAGCTCATTTTTCTTGGAGGTCTCTTGGCCGCAGTTACGATCACAGTGATAGATTCGCTTTCGGACATTGATCAACAGGACTGGGATGCGATAGCGGGACCCAATCCTCTCGTCAGCCACAACTTTCTTCACGCGCTACATAGCTCAAAATGTGCATCCAAAAAGACTGGGTGGGCTCCACACTATCTTGTGCTTCACCGGGATGGCGGCCTGGCCGGCGCAATGCCGCTCTATCTCAAGGGACACTCCAGAGGCGAGTACGTTTTCGATCACTCCTGGGCCGAAGCCTTCCATCGGAACGGTATTCCCTACTATCCGAAATTGCTGTCCTCCATACCATTCACTCCGGTGACAGGGCCGCGCCTGCTAGCCAACAATCATGAAGACAAAGTCTTGCTCGCAAACGCAGCTGTCGAGCTGGCAACAGCGCTTTCGGTGTCGTCCCTGCATATCCTTTTTCCCGAAAAAGATGATATCGACGCGCTCAAAGACGCAGGTTTTTTGCTGAGAGAAGGCGTGCAGTTCCACTGGGACAATGGGGACTACCAAGACTTCGACGCTTTTCTGGCTGCACTAAGGATGGAAAAGCGTAAGAAAATTCGCCAGGAGCGACGCCGCGTTCAAGACGCGGGTGTCAGCTTTCGGCGGCTGAGCGGCACTGAAGTTGGCTCTGCAACACTTGAGTTCTTCTATCGCTGCTACGCCTCGACCTATGAGAGCCATTTTTCAAGCCCTTATTTGACACTGGATTTTTTCAGGCAGATTCTGAAATCGATGCCGGAAAACCTGCTCTTCGTGATTGCAGAGCAGAACGACGAAATGATTGCAGCTGCGCTCAATGTCGTTGGTGGCAATGTGATGTATGGCCGTTACTGGGGGACGTTAAAGTTTGTCTCAGGCCTACATTTCGAGACTTGCTATTTGCAGGGGATTGAACATTGCATTGAAGCGGGACTGCAGCGTTTTGAGGGGGGAGCCCAGGGTGAACACAAGATTTCGCGAGGCTTGGTGCCGACGGCCACCTGGTCGGCCCACTGGATCGCGGATGCGCGTTTCTCCGATGCGATAGCGGAGTTTTTAGAGCGCGAGACTGCCGGCATCAACCAGTACATCGATGAACTGGAAGAGCACACCCCCTTCAGACAGAAGTAGCCAATTGATGAATAGTGCGCCGCGCACGCAGCTGCCAAAACAGCCGCGTTGTCCAGCGTTGTTCTCGCCAGCTTCAGAGCGCGAGTTGGCCTACTTTGTAGCCGACCATGAGGACGGCAAGCACCAGGTAGCCGCGCAGGATGGCCATCCAAAACCTGCTTGGACCAGTCAAGGTGCCTGCCTTCAGCGTATGCAGGGGCGGCATGCGCCAGTTGTCCAGTTGCGCCCGGGTCGGCTTTTGTTCCGTCCCGGCCAAGCGTTCTCCATTGGCCACGCGATAGGCTCGCACCGCCAGGTTGCCCAGCGCCAGTAACAATGCGGCGATGCCACCGCCTGCCAGAATCTCCACGATGCGCTCTCCGCTCATGTCGGGCACCGCCACGGCCGCGGTCAGCACCAGCGACAGCACGACCAGCACGCCGACGATGACAAGCGTGGCGAGATTCGTCAGGCGGCCATTCACCCACGGTCCCAATACCTCTTTGTCGTTGCACAACAGCAGCAGGAACACCGATGCGCTCGGCAGCAATACGCCGGCCAGCGTCTGGACCGCGTTGGTCAACAGGCCCAGCGGCACGCCGGGGATCAGCACCAGGGCGGCGGCGATGGCGATCAGGGCGCCATAGACGGCATAAAAACCCTTGGCCTCACCCGGCTTGCGATGCAATGAATGCTTGAGCGAGAGCACGTCGCCGATCGCATAGGCGGAAGACAGCGAAATCGCGGCCGCGCCGATGATGCTGGCGTCGATCAGCGCAACGGCGAACAAGATGCCAGGCCAGCGGCCCTGGTATTTCGCCAGCGCGGCGGCCACCGTGCCGGTGTCGATGAAATGGCCGGCCTCGACCGTGCCGGCAAAGACATGGGCCATGCAAGCCATGATGGCCACCGCGCCGACGATCACCAGCACGATGCCCAGGCACAGATCGATGCGCTCATAGCGGATGAAGCGCGGCGTGATCCGTTTATCGATCAAATAGCTTTGCTGGAAAAACAACTGCCATGGAGCGACCGTGGTACCGACGATACCGATGATTAAGAGCATCACGTTACTCAGCGGCGCATTCGCCGGCAAGCTCGGCACCACGAAATCATGCACCACCTGCCCCATCGGCGGGTGCACCATGATAAAGACTGGAATCAGCAGCAAGCTGCCCAGCACCAGGATCATTGAAAACCGCTCGAAACGCCGGAAGTCGCCCGTACCGGCCGCCAGGATGATGAGCAAGGCTGCAATACCTATGCCCAACAACTTCGGCAAGCCGAGAAAATCCAGGGCCAGGCTGATCCCGATAAACTCCGTCACGATGGTCAAGGCATTCAACAGGAACAGGTCGATGACGCTGAACGCGCCCCAGAACTTGCCGAAGCGCTCCAGGATCAGGCGCGCGTGGCCGACACCGCTGACTGCCCCCAGACGCAACACCATTTCCTGATTCACGTATAAGACCGGGATCAGCAGGGCCAGCGTCCACAATAGTGTCGTTCCATGGTTTTGTCCGGCCTGCGCATAAGTGCTGAACGCACCGGCGTCATTGTCGCCGACCATGACGATCAGGCCGGGCCCGAGAATGGCAAGCAGGGTGCGCAGGCGCGCCCACCAGCTGTGGCGGGGCCCAGTGTCGGCGCGCCGGATGGTGCCGAAGGCGCCGCGGATGTCGCCGATATGGGCGCTGTCGAGGACCGCTTCGGTGTGTAGTTTTGACATGATATTCTCCAGACCAGTCATTTCGGTCGCATGCCCTTGATCCAGTGCGGCGCGCCCAAAATGTCAGAAATAAAATAGGGCGGCCAAGCGCCGCTGCAAGCTTGCTCGTGTTATGCCCGTCCCATCAAGCGCTTGATGGCGCTGTGGATACTGACGGCAAGGCTAGGCTTGGATAGTTGAATTTGCGCATGCAGCGTCAGTTGCTCATAGACGGATGGCAGGTTCGATACGAGAAGTGCGAAGTTCATGGTGGTGTCCCAATAAGCTGACGCACTGGAACACCGGCCGGTCACGCGGCCCTTGCCACCTCAGTGCTCAGGAAACCGATACATGCCAGACTGCGCCAGGACGCCATGTCAAAATAAAATGCGTGTTGCGAGGGTCTACAACTGCCATCGTTCATGGCGCTCTCCTGTTCGTTATTCTTCAACTTGCGAACAACACGCAAGTCACCGCTATTCATCCTGGCGTCACTTCGCCCTGGTGCGCCGGTCAGTCAGGCATAGCCGCAGGCATGCCTTCATCGCCAGATGAATAGACCGTGCCCTGCCAATGGCAGGCAAGGCATCGCAGGCACAGGCCTGGGCCTGAAGTCAGCGAGCGCGCAAACGCCCAAGCCAGCGGCCAAAGCATCGGCAATCAATATGTGTAGTGGGAGCAAACAGAATGGCCATGACAGGCGTCATGGGCTTCGGGATACCACCATCTGCGCGCGGCAAGATGATGGCAAGAGAGTTCTTGCGTGATCTTACCGGGACAGGGCCAGGGACAATGCCTGGCAACTACAACTATCTGAATAAGTGCCCACGAAGGGACTCCGTAAAATGAAAACGTCGCAACTATAGATGACGAAATTGACCACGTCAATATAAATATCCGATACCCAGGGATACTATTTTTTGGACGAGATAAATTTGCGCCATCGGGCCATCTTTCTCCCTACTGCGCTCCCTACTGCGGCGGCGCCGGCAGCATCAGCGGATCGCGCAGCTTGATGATGTGACGGACTTGATCGGCATCGATCACTTCCATGCTCGACAAGGCGCCCGCCTCCATATCGACAAACAGCGAGGCCGGCCGGCGTATCATATGGTCCAGTCCCTCGACCATCACCGCGAGCGTGTCGCTTTGCGGGTCATACAGGATGCCCGTCAAGGGTACCCATTCAGCTTGAATCTGGCTGCCGATTTCCAGGGCGTCGACTTCCAGCTCAGCATTTTTCCCCGTCAGTATTTTGGACATCCGGTCGAAATAATTTTTCCAGACGGGTTTTTCCAGTTTCGATATAGTCATGTGTCATCTCCTTGCAAGTCCAGCTGAAGCGTGTCCGCGGGCGCTGCTTTGACTATGTGCTGCTTTCACGGTGGCGGCCGCTCGCGTGACAGCGGCGCCAGACGGCGGTCGCCGAAACGCCGCTCGGCGCTTCGGCGCTGCACACCTGCCGGAGCGGCGGCGGGCAGATCGGTCGAGCGCGGAGCGCCGGCTGGCGCATCGAGCCGCCTTGCGGTCCGTGGGCCATGGAAGGCCAGTATTAAATACAGCACACCTGTCGCCAGCGCATACACCGCGATCATCCATATCAGCGCCAGCGCCCCGGCGCCCGGGTAAATCAGGACCAGCGCACCGAAGACCAGCGACACAAGCCCGCTCAGAATCAGCATCCAGGCGCCGCGGGCATGCTGCCTGAGGCGGACGGCAAGCACAAGATCGAGCACCCCGCTCACGAGAGCATTGGCGCCGATCAGCATGACCAGCACCAGCGCGGTCATTACCGGGTATATGGTGGCCAGCACGCCGGCAGCGATGCTTACCAGCCCCAGCAGTAACAGCGCCCACCAGTCGCGGTCCGTGCGCCGGTGGCGGATCGCCCCCGCTAGCGCCACCGCGCCGCCAAGCACCGCATACACGGCAAACAAGACCGTCAGCGACAGCAAGGTCATGCCCGGCATGGCCAATGCAAAAAGACCCAGCAAAATGGCGATGGCGCCGCGCAAGGTGAATATCCAGCGGGATTGCATCAGCATCGGCTGTGTTGCGTACGCTGCTTGCGTTATTTGCGTTGTTTGCATGATCCTCCCCCATACACTTTTTGTTGCCAGCAGGCATCAACATGAGGCAGGCGTATGCAAATGAGATCGGCCAGGACGCCACGCGGTTCCGCAGGAAGACACGGGCCCACGCCGGCGTTGATTGAAATCAGAAAGCCAGCGTTCATCGGAGTCTGCGCCGTGTTTCCGGCTCGCGGAAACAGAACAAACGACATCACGGGGGGTCTACAAGTTTTACCAAACAGGAGAACAACATGAAAACTGGAGTCATCGCCGCGGTAACCCTGTCGTCGTTCCTGGCTTGCGCCTCCGCTGCGGCGCAGGTCGCGGGCACGGCCAGGCTGGGGGTGACCGTCACGCAGACGGAAGCGCTGGTGGCCGGCTGGAGCAGCAAACGGGATTTGATGGGCAAAACCGTCTTGAATGACCAACATGACAAGATCGGCAAGATAGAAGACATCATCATCGCTCCCGACAATACGGCCTCGTTCGCCATCATCGGCGTCGGCGGCTTCCTGGGGATGGGCAGGAACGACGTGGCCATTCCGATGGACCAGCTGAAAGTTCAGGGCGCCAACATCACATTGCCGGGCTCGACCAAAGAAGTCCTGAAAGGCTTGCCGAAATTCGAATACACCAAAAAAGGCAGCAAGGTATGAGTTGGGGGCGAAGCGGGCGCACATAAAAAAACGCATCCCGTCTTGCAACGGAATGCGTCTGCCGCAAGGCCGCCTCCCGGCTGGCCTGCATCCTGCGGGTCAGGAAGCGCTGGCTTCCTGTTTTTTATACGAGGCGATGCCGTTCAGGATTTCCAGTTTGGCGGCGTCGGTGCCGTACCAGCCGTCGATCTTGACCCATTTGCCTTTTTCCAGGTCTTTGTAATGCTCGAAGAAATGCTGGATCTGGCGCAGGCGCAGCTCGTTCAAGTCTTCCGGCTTTTGCCAATGGCTATAGATCGACAGCACTTTGTCGACCGGTACGGCCAGGACCTTGGCGTCTTCACCGGATTCGTCGGTCATCTTCAGCACGCCCAGCGGACGGCAGCGCACCACCACGCCGGGAATCAGCGGGAACGGCGTAATCACCAGCACGTCGCACGGATCGCCATCGTCGGCGACGGTATTC
>DASYLQ010000157.1:0-6853 GCA_036009485.1 Janthinobacterium sp. | reverse complement strand
GCTGGCTGCGGGCTTGGTGTTGCTCGTTAGCCTGGGTTTGCTGGTTTGGCTGCGCAGCAGTTTTTTTGTGCTGTTTTTTGCCGTGTATATTGCATTGACCCTGGCGTTGAATCTGGCCTGGCGGCTGGGCTGGTCGGGGGTAGCGCCGCCGCGGGTGCATGTGGATGAGGCGGAAGGCGAGCGGGAGGACGATTAGCCCGTCATTCAAGCCACCTCATGCCCCCGCGCGGCGCGCAGGATCGCGAACCAGTCTTCCCGGCTCAATATGATCTGCGTCGCGGCGACCGCCTCCGCCACCGCTTCAATGCGCCCGCTGCCGGTCAAGGGCATCGGCTTGCACGGCAGGTGCATGATCCACGCGTACACCACGCTGGCGAACGGCCGCTGCATCTTGTCGGCGATGCCCTGGACCGCCGCGCGCACCCGCTCGCCCGCCTCGCCGCCGCCCTTGAACAACTGCCCGCCCGCCAGCGGCGACCAGATCATCGGCGCCACGCCCAGGTCTTGCAAGCCGTCGAAGGTTTCATCGTACATCGGCGCCATGTGCAGCGGCGAAAACTCGACCTGATTGGTGACCAGCGGGAAGCGCCGGTTCAGGCTCTCGAACTGGTGCCGGCTGAAATTAGACACGCCGAAATGCTGCACCTTGCCGGCCTCGCGCAGGCGCGTGAAGGCGGCCGCCACCTCGTCGAAATTCATCAGCGGATCGGGACGGTGGATCAGCAGCAGGTCGAGACGGTCGGTGCCCAACTGGCGCAGCGAGTGTTCAGCCGAGACGACGATATGCGCGGCGCTGGTGTCGTAGTGCTGGATGGCGTGCTCCGGACGCTGCGGCGACAGCAGCTTGATGCCGCATTTGCTGACCAGCTGCAGCTGCTCGCGCAGCGACGGTTTCAAGGCCAGCGCCTCGCCGAACAGCGCTTCGACGCCGTAGCCGCCGTAGACGTCGGCGTGGTCGAAGGTGGTCACGCCGAGGTAAAGGTTTTGTTCGATGAAGGCCAGGCGCTGTTGCGGCGTCATGTTCCATTCGGCCATGCGCCACATGCCGGCGACGATGCGCGACAGCGCGGGGCCGTTGTCGGCGGTGGTGATGCGCGGACAGGACAGGTCGGAGGGCAGGGTTGAAGTCATGTGTCTCTCTTCATGGTGGGCCGGCGCGGGCGCCCCGGCATCTTGTATTTTCCGTAATTATAGCGATGCGATAAGAATATGGCGACGCACGCGGCGCCAAAAAAAAAAGCCCGCAACAGCGGGCTCCCGTCAGGCCGGCAGACTTATTTCAGCCACAGGCGCATCGAATCCCAGGCGCGGCCGAAAATGCTGGCTTGCGGCACGGCTTCCAGCGCCACCACCGGCAATTCCAGCAATGGCTTGCCGTCGACCATCATCTTCATGCTGCCGACGCGGCCGTTCTCGGCCAGCGGCGCGACCAGCGGATCCTTGCGCTCCAGCACAGGCTTCATCTTGGCGGCGGTACCGCGCGGTACGGTGACCATCACGTCGTTGGCAAAGCCGATCTTCACCGTGCTCTTGGAACCCTTCCAGATTTCCGGCGTGGCGATGGCCTGGCCCTTGGCGTACAGCTTGACCGTCTCGAAATTCTGGAAGCCCCAGTTCAGCAGCTTCTGGCTTTCCTGGGTGCGCGCCTGGTCCGAGGTCGTGCCCAGCACCACGGCGATCAGGCGCCGTTCGCCCGAACCGTTGGGCCGGTGCGCCGAGGCGATCATGCAATAACCGGCCGCTTCGGTGTGGCCCGTCTTCATGCCGTCGACGGTAGGGTCGAGCCACAGCAGGCGGTTGCGGTTCGGCTGACTGATCTTGTTATAGGCAAAATTCTTTACCGAGTCGATCTTGTAGAACTGCGGATAATCGATGATCACATGCGAAGCCAGCACCGACAGGTCTTGCGCGGTCGAATAGTTTTCCGGGCTGGGCAAGCCGTGCGGGTTGGCGAAGTGGGTCGATTTCATGCCCATGCGCTCGGCTTCGCGGTTCATCAGCGTGACGAAGGTGTTTTCGTCGCCGGCGATCGCTTCCGCCAGCGCGACGGCGGCGTCGTTACCGGACTGAACCATCAAACCGTACAGCAGGTCGTTGACCTTGACCGGCGTGGCCGGGTCGATGAACATTTTCGAGCTGCCGGGATCGACTTTCCACGCGTGCGGCGACACCGTCACCATCTGGTTCAGGTCGATCTTCTTTTCTTTCAACGCATTGAAGGTGACATAGGCCGTCATGACCTTGGTCAGCGAGGCCGGCTCGATGCGCATGTTCGGGTCTTGCGAGGCGATGATCTGGCCGCTGGTGGCGTCCAGCAGCAGCCAGGATTTGGCGGCGATGGTGGGCGCGGGAACGGTTTGCGCGACGGCGAGCGACAGGGAAAAGACACTGGACAGCAGTGCCGCTAAGAGTTTTTTCATGGGTGCTTGATCAAGTAAGGAAGGCCTGGAGCCTTGCCGTTGCGGAACGCAGACGGCATGACGGATGGAAAAAAACAGCGCTCATTATAGCTGCGGAAAACGCGTATCAGCGTTCATTTGCTTTGCCGTGGCGCCACATTTGCGCCACATAGCTTTTAATGTGCTGCAGCTTGCGGTGGAAGAAGTGGTCGGCGCCGGGGATGACGATGACGGGAATGTCTTGCGGCCGCAGCCACTCGAAGACATCCTTCAGCGGAATCGTCTCGTCCAGCTCGCCGTGGATCAGGATGGTGTCGGCCGGGATCTCGGGCATCGCCCATTTGCCGGCGGCGGCGCCGACCAGGACCAGGCGCTCGGCCGGATTGCCCGCCTTGATCAGGCGCTGCTGCAATTGCGCCATGACGAAGGTGCCGAAGGAAAAGCCGGACAGCGCCGTCGGCAGGCCGGGATATTGTTGCCGCATATGGGCCAGCAGCAGTTCCATGTCGTCGGTCTCGCCGTGGCCGTGGTCGTGCACGCCCTCGGAGGCGCCGACGCCGCGGAAGTTCATGCGCACCGCGACATAGCCGAGGCTGACGAAGGTGCGCGCCAGCGTGACGGCGACCTTGTTTTCCATGGTGCCGCCGTAGAGCGGATGCGGGTGGGCGACCAGGGCCAGGCCGCGCGGTGCGCCGTCGGGCAAGTCGAGCTGGCCTTGCATGCTGCCGGCGTGGCCGGCCAGGGTGAATGTTTCGGAATGGTGGTTCATGTGATCACGTGTGCGAAGGTGTGGGGAATTCAAATTTTCAGGCGCTCGACCGGCTTGCCGCCGACCAGGTGGTCGTTGACGATGTCGTCGATGTCGCTGTTGTCGACATAGGTGTACCAGGTGCCTTCCGGGTAGACCACCACCACAGGTCCCTCTTCGCAGCGGTCCAGGCAGCCGGACTGGTTGATGCGCACCTTGCCCGGGCCGCTCAAGCCGAGGTCCTTGACGCAGCGCTTGGCGTACTTTTGCGCCGCCTCGGCGCCGCGCTGGCCGCAACTGGGGCGGCCGTCTTCACGCTGGTTCATGCAAAAGAAAACATGATGTTCGAAATAGGGTTTGTCGCTCATGATGGCCTTGTGCGGGTTGTCGGTTAGCTTGTCGATTAATTAGCTGGCGAGGGCGCGTGACGGCAGTCGTCACGGGCTGGCGTCATCATACCCGCTCCCACGCCCGGCATGAAGATGCGTGTTTACGCGTGGCGGTTCAGTTTGTGCGATGGCAGCCAGAGAAACCAGAGCGCGAAAAACGGCCACAGCAGCGACAGGAATTGCGCCGCGCCGTTGAAATTCAAGAACTTGCCTTGCACCCAGCCCTGCAGCGTCGCCATGAAATACGGGTTCGCCGGCGTGGCGTTGACGATCGCGAGGCTGAGCAGCAGCGTCAGCGCCGCCAGCCGCCGCTGCGCCACGCGCGGCGCGAACACCAGGCCGCCCAGCATGATCAAGCCGATCAAAAAGCCGCCCTCGGCACCAGGGGTGACCCAGACAAAGGCGTTTTCCGGCGAAAACAGCAGCGCGCTGGCGAGCGACTTGACCAGCACCGCGGCGGCCAGTAGGGCGAACACCAGGCCCACCTTGGGCGCCGGCCGGCGCAGCAGGCACAGCATCGTCAGCACCGCGCCGGTCATGCCGCAGGCGGTGATGATCGTCTCCGACAACCAGTATTGTTCCACCGTCAGTACGCTCTCGGGGCGGATGTAGGAAGCCAGGTCGATCTCCGTATCGAGCAGCCAGGACGCCCATTGCGACAGGATGGGCAGCAGCTGGCCCAGGCCGAACAGACAGGCTTGCGGGTAGATTTGCGCCAGCGGCCACAGCGCCAGCAAGACCAGGCCCTGGCTGGCATGTTCGGCGAACCAGTGGCGGCGCAGGCGGTACAGGTGGCTGCGGTCGAGCAGCTTGCGCGCCGACAGCGCGCCGCCGATGGCGCCTGCGCAGCAGCCGGCCGCATTGGTGAAAAAGTCGAGGTTGGACGAGACCCGGCTCGGCAAATACGATTGCACCGCCTCCATCGTGCCGGACAAGAGGATGCCGCAGACGCTGGCGAGCAGCACCGCCGCCACGCCGTTGATGCGCGGGTAGAAGGCGTAGACGGTCAGCGCGCCGAGCGGAATGTAGCCGACGATGTTGATGCCGGCGTCGAACTTGGTCCAGTAGCGCGGCATGTCCAGGTGTTCCAGGTAGGTCAGCGGCGACAGGCCGTTGTTGTGCCAGCCGGTGAAGGGAAAACAGCTGGCATAGACGATCAGGAAGACATAGGCCAGCAGCGCCGCGCGCGCCACCGGCGATGCGCGCAACGGCTCTTCGGCCGTCTGCGCCGATGCGGCAAGCTCGTCGGCGGGCCTGGTCTTGGGCAGGGTTTCCGTCATGCGCAGCTCATTCCCTGGCCGCCGGCAGTGAACCCAGCCAGGCCAGGATGTCGCCGGCCACCGCGTCCGTCGCCGCCGCCAGCGCGCGCGCGCCGCCCGGCGCATCGGCGCTGCCGGCCCGGGCGTTGCGGCTGAAGGTTTTCTGGTCGACCAGGCGGTGGCCGCGCAACAGCGAAGCGCGCAGCGTCACCTGGCCGCTGCTTTGCGCCACGCTGTCGAAATTTTGCGAAAAATCGTCGACCTCGATGCGCAGCAGGTCGACGCCGGCGGCGGCGTCGCTGGCCGACAGCACTTTGACGCCGGCCTGGGCGATGCGCGATTTCAGGCGTTGGGTCAGCAATTGCAGCGGCGCCGAGGCCCAGCGGTTTTGCGCATACGGGCGCGATTGCTGGGCGTCGGCATACAGCAGGCGGTAATACATGCGCTCGTTGTCGAGCCAGGCCGGGCCATTCGCGTCGGCCACCACCAGCGATGCCGGCGAGGTCGACGGCGCCGCGGCGGCCGTGCTTGCCGCCGTGGCCGAGCTTGCGTCCATGTTCAGCGGGCCGAAATCGTACAGCGCCGGCGGCGCGCCTTTGCTGGCGCAGCCGGCCGCCAGGAAGAGCAGGATGGTCAGGCTGCGTAGGGATGTCTTGTTCACGGTTGTCCTTATTTTGTCGGCGCGCTAAAACCAGGTTCGCCCGGGCCGGGCGGCACGTCCGGCGCGCCCAGCAAGATGCTTTGCGGCCGCTCGTTGAGTCCTTCCATCGTGCGCTTCAGCGTGCGCATCGACGAACGCGTTTCATCGGTCAGGTCGATCACGTGCGGCAGCGCATCCAGCTCGACGCTGCCGCTGGCCGCTTCCAGCGAGGCGCCGACGCGGTCCATGGTGCCGGTCAGCCTGGCTATCGGTCCGTCCGGCGCCTGCAGGCCGGTGGCGAGATGGTTCAGGTTGTTGCTGAGCTTGCGGGCATCGCCGCTCAGCGCCGACAGCGAATCCAGGCTGCGCTGCGCCTGCGCGGTCAGCGCCGGCAGCTTGGCCAGGGTCGGCCCGAGTTCTTTCGGGATGTCGCGGTAGGCCTTGGCGGTCTTGCTGACGTCTTCGAAGGCGTCCAGCATGATCTTTTGGTTATCGGCGCTGAGCAGGGCGTTCAGCTTGGCGCTGACTTCCTCGGTCTGGTCGAGTATCAGCTGGCCGCGTTTTTCGAGCTGGTCGAACAGGCCGGAACGCAGGGCGATGCGGGCCGGGTTGGCGGCGCTGGTGGCCAGCCGCGGCGAGCCGGTTTTTTCGTCGTCGAGCTGGATGTAGGCGATGCCGGTCACGCCCTGGTAGCCGAGGGTGGCGAAGGTGGTGCTGGTGACCGGCGTATCCGGGTTGATGCCGATGCGCACCAGGATTTGCCCGGCCACCGCCGGATCGAACTTGATCGAGTCGACCTTGCCCACGTCCAGGCCGCGGTAGCGCACCGTCGCCTGCGGATTCAGGCCGGGCACCGACAAGGTCGTCGCCAGCAGGTAGGGCACGCGCTCGACGCGGTCGCGGTTGAACCAGAGGCCGAACAGCACGGCCGCAATCAGCAGGGTGATGGTGAAAAATCCCGTCATCAGTGCATGCGATCTGTTTTCCATTACGTCTCCAATCTGGGTTCGCCGGCTTGGCCGGGGACGCTGGGGGGGCTGGTCTCGGCCTGGCGGCCGTCGAGTCCCGCCAGCGCGCGCCGGCCGCGCTCGCCGAGGAAAAAATGCTTGATGAATGGATGCTCGACCCGGATCACTTCGCGCGTCGGGCCGATGGCGATCACGTGTTTTTCAGCCAACACGGCAATGCGCGTCGACAGTGCGAACAGCGTGTCCAGGTCGTGCGTGACCATCACCACCGTCAGTCCGAGTTCCCGGTGCAGCGAGTGGATCAGCTCGACGAAGCTGTCGGACAGGTCGGGGTCCAGGCCGGCGGTCGGCTCGTCGAGGAACAGCAGCTTCGGCTCGAGCGCCAGCGCGCGCGCCAGCGCCGCCCGCTTGACCATGCCGCCCGACAGGTCGGACGGCATCTTGTCGGCG
>DASYLQ010000156.1:0-2606 GCA_036009485.1 Janthinobacterium sp. | reverse complement strand
TCGTCGTCGAAGGCGGCCGCCCTTACCGCCATGGTTATTATGGCCATGACGCTTATTACGACCGCGGCTACGACCGCGGCTACCGCCGCTAAGCCAGGACAAGGACGCCGCGGCGCGGCGCCAGGCAAGACCACGCACGGCCCGGGATGCCCATCCCGGGCCGTGTTTTTTTATAAACGCCAGCCGATTTTCACTTCCTTTTCACTTCCCCCGGCTAGACCGTCGTGACGGCAGATGCCGTCGCCGCATACCGGAGGAAGCATGCTCACAGCGGGCGCCATCGTCACACTCGAACTCGGACATTATCGCCTGCGCGAACAGATCGCCGGCTCCGCTTATGGCGTGGTCTGGCGCGCCAGCGGGCCGCGCGCCACGCAGGACGTCGCGCTGAAACTGATCAACCAGCAGCAGATGGCGCTGGCCCTGCCGCAGCAGCGCGCGCGCTGGGTCGCCAGCGCCAGCAACGAGATCGCCTTCCTCGAATCGCTGGAGCCCTGGGACGAGCGGCATATCGTGCGCCTGCTCGACAGCGGCATGCATGAACGCCTGCCGGTACTGGCGCTGGAACTGATGGCGTGCGACCTGGGCCAGCACGTCGCGGCGCTGCGCCAGGCCGGCCGGTCTCTCTCTCTCGTCCAGGTGCTGGACTGGGTCGGCCAGATCAACCAGGCCCTGGCCAAGGTGCACCAGTACGGCTGGCGCTACCTCGACCTGAAGCCGGCCAACGTGCTGCTGGACCGGCACCTGAACACCGTCAAGCTGGCCGATTTCGGCACCAACCGCGTGCGCGACGACTTGAATGCCCATTCCTACGCCGGCACCGCCAATTGGCAGGCGCCGGAACAATTTTTCCCGGCCCGTCCCGGCGGCGGTTACGCCACCGGCATGCGCAGCGATTATTTTGCGCTGGGGGCGCTCTTCTATTTTCTCGTCAGCGGCGGCTTGCCGCTGCGCTTTTGCAGCGATTGCGGCCAGGCCTACCGCGAACACCACACCGGCGGCGCCGACGTGCTGCGCCGGCGCAGCGGCGGCGCCATCCCGGCCACGCTGCAAGCCGACGAAGAAGCCTCGTTCGGCCGCCGCATCGAAGACGCGATGGATGCCGTCCGCGCCGGACTGGGCGACCCTGCCTGGCGCCCGGCGCCGTCGGCCTACGGCGGTTGCGCCGAGGCCGCCCTGAAACTGTTGCGCGCCCTGCTAGCCCCGGACCCGGACCAGCGGCCCGGCCACGCGATCCAGATCAGCCGCATGCTGGCGTCGGTGCGCGCCGCCTTGATGGGACCGCAGCGGGTGGCCTTGTCCGAACTGGTGCGGGTTGTGGGCCGGCCTTCGGCGCAAAACGGCTGGCCGGCCCTGGGAGACGCATGATGCCGCGCGATTTCTCGTCGCGCCCGCGCGAAGCCGCCGCCGGCCCGGTTCCGGCCCTGTTTTCAGGTCTGTTTTCCCGTCTCTTCTGCGCCTCGGGCGCCTTGTTCAGCGCCACGGCCATGCTGCTGGCCCTGTTTTGCGCGCTGCAAGCCTGGAGCCTGTGGCGCGCTCCCGCGGCCTGGTATCCGGCCGCGATCAGCGTCAAACCCGCGGGCGGCGAGAGCGTTGCGCTGGGCCAGAACGAACTGGCGGCGCCGCAGGCGGACCGCCGGCATATCGCGCTGCGGCGCGATGCGCAGGGCGCCTGGTGGATCCGCAATCTCAGCGCCGCCAAGCAGGTCGTGCTGCAAAAAGCCGGGCAGGAAGAACGCATGGGCAACGCCCGCCTGCAGGCCGGCCAGGCTTTCCAGGTCGGGGAGGCGCGCTTCGAGGTCGAGGCGGCCAGCGACAAGGCGGTCGGCTTTGCGCGCGACGGCCACCATTGGCTGTACGACGGCGCGCTGCTGTACCGCGACGGACAGGCGCTGGCCGCCTGTCCCGACGACCACCTGGCGGCGCGCGCGCTGGCCCTGTGGGAACGCATCGCGCCGCGCTTCCTGGCGATCGGCCGCACGCTGACCTTCGGCGGCAATGTGTATTGCGACAACCGCCTCGGCCTGGACGGCGTCACGCCCGGCGCGGCCTGGATGGCGCGCATCGACGGCCAGCTGGAACTGGCCAGCGGCAGCCCGGACGGCGAACGCGCGGCGCTGCTGCTGGCCAGGGATGGCGCCGAGATCGACCTGCGCCGCCAGGAACAGCCGCTAGCCGGCGTCGAGGCGCTGGTGGTCGGACATACCCGCTTCCAATTGAGCCGGCAGGACGGCGCCCTGACCCTGGTCCCGAGCCGCCGCGTCACGCTGTTCAGCGCGCCCGACGCCACGCCGGCTGCGGCGATTTCCTGGTCCTGGCGGCAGCGCAGCCTATGGCGCGCCGGCCAGGGTCAAGGCGACGGCCAGGAGCGGCTCTGGACCGGCCTGGGCGTCACCCTGGCGGCGCTGCTGGCCAGCCTGGTCTTGCCGCGCCGGAGCGCCTGGCTGTGGCGCAGCGCGGCGCTGGCGGCGGCGGCCCTGCTGCTCACCGGCCTGGCGGCGCTGCTGATGCAGCGCGGCGGCCATGCGCCCAGCGCCGCCGCGTCGATGCTGGTGGCCGTCGCAGCGCTGTGGTTGTGGGTCCTGATGCCGGGGCGCCTGCCGCTG